>JAFIGB010000405.1 GCA_020831705.1 Candidatus Sumerlaeia bacterium
CCGGGATCAACTTGCGCGCGGTCAGGTCGCCGGTCGCCCCATACACGACGATGGTGCAAAGTTCAGCCGAACGACGGGCGCTCAACCCTTCACGGAGGGGGTTGTTCATGGGTGGCTCCAGAAGACCAAGTGAAGATGGGAAGCCGGGGCACTCCCGGCAAACCCCGCCATCCAACTCCGCCCCCTGATTCAAGGACAAGGGGAAGCTCCAAGGGGGGCGGCGGGGATGAAAAATGTCCGTTCCCCACTCATTCGTTCCAAACATCCATTTCCCTGGGCCAAATCAATTAAATCGATATTTAATTATGTGGTTCAATTTCCTCTTGCGTTCACTTCAATCCCGACCAGTGTCATTTATTGAATAGGCTTGGATTGGAACGATCCAAATCCCGAACCCGCTTTAGAACAGCCTGCTTTTATCCAATGACTACCAGTTGAGTTTCGGGAAGATTGCCCCCCAAGCCCCTCGATCCACTTACTTCCCCCTGAAAGGAGTCCCCCCATGAAGCCCGTCAAACCCCAAGGGGCTTTCACGCTCATTGAATTGCTGATCGTGGTGGCCATCATCGCCATTCTTGCGGCCATCGCGGTACCCAATTTTCTCGAAGCCCAAACCCGATCGAAGGTTTCCCGCACCAAGGCCGACATGCGGACCACCGCAACGGCCATTGAAAGTTACTATGTTGATTACAACAGGTATCCCGTCTTCAGCCTCAACCCCCAGCCCTTTTCCCTCCCGGGGGGCATTAACGGGCCGGGAGCGCCAAACTGCCTGCGCAGTAACGCCTCCCTCACCACTCCCATTGCCTATATAACCTCCATTTTTACCGATCCTTTTGGGCCGGTTCTTCCCGATGATGACTTCACCTTTGGAGGCTCAACCGCCATTGCCGACGGGTATTACTACAATACCAAGGATTGGTTTGATTGTCGTGGATTCCCATGGCGTGTCTTCCCGGGAACCCGGGATCCGAATGTCAACGATGCCACACCCGCCATGTGGGTGCTCCAAAGCAAGGGACCGGATCTGTATTTCTCCAACACGTCAGTATCCGGTATCCCCGGTGCTGATGAATTGGACCGCCCCTACCCTTGGGAATATGATCCCACCAACGGTACCCTCAGTGCTGGGAATATCGTTCGTTCCGGCCCGTAATTTCAGTGGATCAGTCCTTCTGGCCACCGGGTCAATACTCGGTGGCCAGTCCTGATTCCTGATAATAATGCGCCAGAATCGTTGTGTAGTCCTGACCGCGAAGTGCCCTGCCGATGGCTCCGGTCTGGCACATTCCCACTCCGTGTCCCCACCCAGCACCACGAATGATGAAACGCTCGGGACGGTCCGCCGGGCCTTCCGTGTCCACGACGAAGGCGGCGCTGCGAAGGGGCGGGCTCCAGACCTGGCGAATGGCCAGTTCGGGGCCGACGGTGAACGACCCATTTTCTCCAACAAAACGTGCCTGAATCATCCTGCCCGATACACCGCGTGAAACGGGTTCGATGGCCAGCACGCGACCGATGTCACGCTTCCTGGCGACTTCGGCGGTCAACTCCTCGGCGGTAAACTCGCGCACCCAGCGGAAGTTCTGCTTTGTCCATTCGGGAAGCTCCGGGTAGATTTCCGGATTGCAGCACACGTCGGGATTGGCGTCGAGCCACGAGCGAAGCTCCCGGCTGTCCGAGAGGTTCACGTCGATGGTTTCATCGCTGTCGGGAATGCCGGTCCAGTAGGGGCGTGGTCCCGACCGTTCCGGCCAGACGTTCTCGATGTTCTCCGAATGCCCCCCGCAATTCGACGCGTAGTAGGCGCTGAACGGCTCCCCGTTGTGCACCAGCACGATCCCCCGTGTGGCCGCCACCGCCTCCGCCGTGGCGTCGGAATAGCGGGCGGTGCCGCTGTATGCCTGGCAGGCGACGTCGGCGCAGATGTCATACCCCGGCCCGGCGTATTTTCTCGTCCGCAGGGCCACGATGGTTTCCGTGCGCGCGGCAACGGCCTGGGCCTTGAGGGCCTCCATGGGCGAGTCGGGGCCAATCTCCTGGGGGACAACACCGAGGAGGTATTCCTCCACCGGAAGCGTCACAATCACGTCGAGGAGTCCCTCCTGATTGACGCGGACGTGGAACTTTCCGGGGTAGGAGCGATCCTGAAGGCTTTCCCACCACCATCCCACACCGTAGGGCACCCCCTCGATATTGAGGAGGGAACTGGCGCTGGTGGGTTCCAGATTGAGACGGACCGTCCGGTACACCTGGCGGCCGTTTACCTCCAGCACCACCGTGTCCCCGTCGGCGCGCCATGCGTAGGAGTTTTCCCCGCTGAGAGCGGTACGCCCCCCGCTTGCACTGATGGCAGTCCATCCCCCGCTGGTGGTGAACTTCGCCGTTTCAAGTGTCTCAATGATCAGGACACGAATCATGGGTTCCTCGGGCACTTCAACGGTACGTTTGGACAGGCAGCCCGCCAGCGAAAGACAAAGCAGCAGGATGGAAAATGGTGCGATTCTCATGGCAAAAGTCCCCCCTTGGGTGTCTGGTGAAAAACAAAATGAAGGGTTCCCGGGAATGTTTTCGAGGGCAAGCCTTGATGCCATCATCACCATTGATTGACGCCGCATCGTGGTGGTCGATTACCGTCAACCTGAAGGTTCAAACCACCCGGGGAGGGTCCAATGATTGGTGATTCCTTTATCGAGACCGAACGGCTGATACTCAGGGCCGTGGAATCCTCCGATGCCCCCATTCTTGCGGCCTGCAATAACGATCCCGTGGTGCGGGCGTCCTTCTTCACCCACACGCCCACCTCCGTCGAACGCCAGCGCGAGCGCGTTGACACCTTCTACCAGCCGGGAAGTGATTTCATTCCCTTCATTGTCGAGGTCAGGGAGGGGCGCCAGCCCATCGGCATGACAGCCCTTCACCGGGTGGACCTCGTCAGTCGCGCCGCCATTTTTTCGATCTGCTTTTGCGATGGATCCTGCCGGGGAAAGGGCTACGCAAAGGAGGTCACCAATGTCATGCTTGAATACAGCTTCGAGGTTCTCAATCTGCACCGCATTCAACTCCACGTCTGGGTTGGCAATACGGCAGCGGTGCGGACTTATGAGAAGGTGGGCTTCAAGCACGAGGGGCGCCTGCGCGAGGCCATGAAGCACAACGGGGTCTACTGCGACTTCTTTGTCATGGGCATTCTGGAGGAGGAATGGCGGGCCCTCAGGAGTGACGATTGACCCTCAATCCCGGGGGGGAGCAAACCACAGCGCCGCCGGAAGGTCGGATGTATGGCGCCAATGATTTTGGTCAAGTCCCCATCCGGAACGTGTTCATGCCCTCCGTCACTCGTCTAAAACTTTTCCCCCATCTTCTCACCGTTGTTATTCTGGGTCTGTTCCCGGGGTTGCTCGCCGCCCAGGAGAGCGTCGTCCGCCAGCCCCAGATGACCTTCGAGCTGGAGCGCCGCCAGTTTTACTTCCAAAGCGACGACCTGGAAACCACGACGCCCCTGCGCCTGGATGCAACGGAGGAGTCCCTCCGCGAACGGGGATTCACCTCCGGCCATTACCATGCAGCCCTCGACCTCGCGTATATACAACGGCGCTCCCTGGTGGACGTCCGGGTGACATCGGCGGGGGAGATGCTTTATCTCGAGCGCATGCCTGACGATGCGGAATGGGATTACGCCGATTTCCTCCACCAGCTTTCCCTCCCCGTCGGCCCCCAGCCCAACAAGACCA
>JAFIGB010000410.1 GCA_020831705.1 Candidatus Sumerlaeia bacterium
GTCCTTGTAAGTGGAATATGCGGGGTTTGGGGTTCTTGTCGGGAAAACGGCGGAGCGCCGTTTGGGGCGCTCCGCTGTTGGTTTCAACTTTAGGCCTGGGGCGCCTCGGGGGCGTCGTTGCCTTCCTTCGGAGCCTGGGGAACCTCCACGGTGGGCGGTGCCTCCTCGGGAGCGGCGGGGGACTCATACACCTCGAAGTTCTTCTCGAGTTCCTCGGGGGAGAGGGCCGTGCCCAGAAGTGCCTGGGGGGAATCCTCGTCGTCCTGCTGCTCAAGAGCCTCACGGGCCTGAGCGCCTTCGATGCAGGAATCGGAAATCTGGCCAACCATCAGCTTGATGGAACGAATGGCATCGTCGTTGGCGGGAATAACGTGGGTGATCGGATCGGGATCGCAGTTGGTATCCACCACGCCGACGATGGGGATGCCCAGCTTGGAGGCTTCCTTGACGGCGATGGTTTCCTTGGAAGGATCGATGACGAAGACAATGTCGGGGAGCGAGTTCATGGTCTTGATCCCGCCAAGGTTCTTCTCAAGGGCGGCACGCTCGCGGCCAAGCATGGCCTGTTCCTTCTTGCTGTACTGCTCGATGGTGCCATCCTCGAACTTCTTGTCGAGTTCGATGAGACGAAGGACCGACTTGCGAATGGTCGGGAAGTTGGTCAGGGTGCCACCAAGCCAGCGGCTGTTGACGTAATACATCCCGGCGGCGGAAGCGCCCTCGGCGATGATTTCCTTGGCCTGCTTCTTGGTTCCGACAAAGAGGACCTTGGCCCCGCCCTGAACCTGCTCGCGGACGTACTTGCTCGCGTCGCGCAGCAAACGAAGGGTCTTCTTGAGGTCGATGATGTAGATGCCGTTACGGTCGGTGTAGATGTACGGCTTCATCTTCGGGTTCCAACGACGGCTCTGGTGGCCGAAATGGACACCAGCTTCCAGCAACTGCTTCATTGTCACGTTCGACATGCGGTTATCCTCCGCGGGGTGGTTGTTTCCTCCGCTTCCGTCGTTCCGTCACCCACCAACCCGGTAAACACGGGCCGGCACCGGGGTGATTGCGGTCGGGAAGCGTGTGGAGTGGGTGCGCCATTAAGGGGGGTTCCCCCGGCGCGGCCCAGAGGGTCTGGACGCCCCTCCCCCATTGCAAGGGAAAACGACCCCACGACGGGGATTTTCGCCGGTAGGAGGGGGGAATGGTTCCCTTCAGGAGATGCCAGGGCCGAAGCAACGACTCCCTGATGGAGGCACTTCGTTTCCAATTTGCACCCAACTAACCTTGCCCCCCTCACAACCTTTCCCAGTGTCACTCTCTATGGAGTTGGCACCCAATGAATGAAAGTCAATACCCCACAATTCCGGAAACTGTTCGTGGCAGACATGAATGGAAAATCGCGCGTTCCATTGGCCAGGGCGGGTTTGGGGTGGTTTTCCGGGCGGTTTGTGCCGATCCCGCGCAACCGGGAGGTTTCCCGCCGGAAGTTGCCATCAAGCTGTTTCGCCCGCCGGCGGGCACGAAGGTCCGCGAGCTCCTCGATTCCGAGCTTTCCTCCCTCCTGGCCCTGCGCCATGACCGCATTCCCCGGGTTTGGGACTGGAAACTCGACGGCGAGGATGCCTTTGTGGCCATGGACTACTACCCCACCGGCTCAACAAGGGATTTTCTCGCCTACGACCAGCCATTCGATGACGCTCAGGCGTGGCGCCTCCTCACTGATCTTCTCAAGGCCCTCGTTGCCGCCCACTCGGCAGGATTGCTCCATCTGGATGTCAAACCCTCCAACGTCCTCCTCGATGGAAAGGGGGGATATGTGCTGACAGACTTTGGCATTTCCCGCGCCTCCTGGGCATCGCGCCAGCAACTTCCCATCCGCGGGGTCGGAACACCGGGATACCAGGCCCCGGAGCAGTTCTTTCGCATTCATGATCAGTGGGATGTGCGGACGGACCTGTGGGGGGTCGGGGCAACGGCATGGTCGCTCCTTACCGGGATCAACCTCTATTCCCGCTTCAGGGAACTCCGGACCAAGGGAACAACCGCCGACCCATCGCTTCCCTCACTCACTGATTTTCGCCCCGACCTCCCTCCAAGACTGACGGAGGTCATCGACGCCCTCCTGCAAACCAACCCCGAGCAGCGCCCCGGAGGAGCCGCCGAAGTCCTTGCCGAGGTCGAACTTTTCGCCACCGGCTCGCAGGACGACTCGGGAACACACGAGCGCCTGAGCAGCCACATGATCACCGAGGAGGCCATCCAGCCGGTTATTGACGCCATGATGGATCCCCTCTGGAGGCGTTTCATGGAGGAACCGGAATCCCGCCGCCATGTGGCCCACTTCTCGGAGGGAGAACTTCTTGCCAGCCATGGGGAGAAGGCCCACCACACCTTCGTTCTTCTCCAGGGCACCGTCATTGTGGAACGCGACGGCAGGGAAATCGCCCGCGAGAACCGGGAGGGGACTTTCCTTGGTGAGGTTGCCACACTTGCGGGAAGATCACGCACCGCCAACCTCCGTGCCGCCACCAACACCTGGGCAGCCGTCTTCAATGCAGCCCAACTGGAGAAACTGTTAATACAAAACCCGAGCATCTGCCTCAGACTCGTCAAGACACTCGCCGTGCGCGTGGACCGGGAAAGCAATAAGGGAACGGAACAGGGCGCCTGAAGGCTGTGATGCGACGTAGCTGCAGTCCAGATTAATAGAGCAGGAACATGGACTTCAAGATATTTGGGTAGGATTTTCCAGGATTGGTCTCGTGGTACTCGTATCCTCGATACATCGTCGAAGGAAATGAACGCTCAAAAAGCATGGAGTCTGGAAGGCAAAATCCATCTACAGCAAGAAGTACATCGGCATTTCCCGCGAGACCTTCATCTTTGGTATGATCGCCATGTACTGGCAAAATATGAGGGGGATAAGTAGGTACTCCCCTGAGGTGCTGGAATGGTTAAGGAGGCACTGCTGAGGAGAGAACCCGTTGACTTGGCTCCATCTTCGTGACCTATGTACCGGAAGGCTGGGCTCTGTGGTAGGACATTGTGATCGATCATAAAAATGACCGACTATTCCCCGCAGACCAGATTTTTGGAGCCCACCTACCGTGAGCCGAGACGTGATACCTAATTGGTAGGTCGGTCGAAGAGCGGAGCCACGAAAAGGATCTAACGGCATTCGCCGAAACATTGTAACAACACCTTGAAAAGAGACCGTCGAGATGACAGACGAACGCCTGCAAGGCATCCTGACTGATCTGCGCCGTCTTCCAAAGGAAGTTGAGTGGGTTGAGTTCAAGGAGAATAAGGACGACCCGCAGGAGATCGGAGAGTACATCTCGGCGCTTGCAAACTCAGCGGGATTGTTGGGGAAAAACGTGGCTTGGATCGTGTGGGGGATCAAGGACCACAACCATGATGTTGTAGGAACTACTTTCAAGCCTCGTCAAAAGAGAATCGGCAATGAGGAAATGGAGAACTGGCTAAATCACCTTCTATATCCTCGATTGAATTTTCGCATCCATGAATTGGAGGTTGAGGGAAAGACTGTAGTGATGTTTGAGATTGATCCTGCGATAGACACGCCAGTTCGATTTTCAGGCGAAGAGTACATTCGCGTCGGAAGCTACAAGAAAAAGCTGCGAGACGTCCCGCAAAAAGAGAAGGCCCTCTGGGCGGCACTGGCGAAAGGTTCCTTCGAGTCCGGTATCGCGATGAGGAGCATTCGTGGCCAACAAGTACTGGACCTGATCGATTATCCAGAGTGCTTTCGTCTGCTGGGGCTTCCCATGCCTGATGGGCGCACCGGTATCCTCGACCAGCTCGCTAAAGAGGGATTGATCGAGAGCGTGGGAACCGACAAATACGACATTTTCAACATCGGTGCGATCCTCTTCGCATACAGCCTCGACAGATTTCCAAGCCTGGATCGAAAACGAATCCGGGTTATCGAGTACCAAGGTAAGGACCGCGTTCATACAATGAAAGAGCAGGAAGGTGCAAAAGGCTATGCAGTAGGCTTCGAGGGCCTGATTAGTTATATCAATGGAAGGCTCCCCTCAAATGAGGAGATTGGCCAAGCGCTGCGGCGCGAGGTGCCTATCTATCCGGAGATTGCAATCCGCGAACTTGTGGCGAATGCCCTTGTCCACCAGGACTTCTCCATCAGTGGCACAGGACCCATGGTCGAGATATTCAAGGATCGCATGGAAATTACAAACCCCGGCCTTCCCTTGATTGACCTGCTACGCTTCATGGACGAGCAACCTCGTTCCCGCAACGAGATCCTCGCCAAGAAGATGCGTCGAATGAAGATCGTCGAAGAACGAGGAACCGGCATCGACAAGACCATTACCCAAATCGAATTTTTTCAGCTTCCAGCTCCAGACTTCCAAGCGACGACGACACATACAAAAGTAACCATGTTCGCCCCGAAGACGTTGGCACAGATGGATAAGGGAGACCGGGTAAGGGCCTGCTACCAGCACGCCTGCCTGAGGTGGCTCGCCTCAGACAGGATGTCGAACGCGAGTCTACGCGAGCGCCTCGCCATCGGGAAGGGCAACTACCCAATGGCCACAAAAATCCTGAATGAAACCATTGAGGCCGGCTTAATTCGGATCGCTGATACTGGAAGTGATTCAAACAGAGACCGCCGATACATCCCATATTGGGCCTGAGGATGTATGTAACGGGTATGTAATCGAGGCCGCCTGCACTCTATTACTGGAACCCATAGAAAACTGATATTATTTGGCTTACCCATGGGGGGCCTATGTTACTGGAACTGACGACAGCGACAAAATCCTGCGATTGTAAATGAATTGGAGTTACTCGGTCACTTTTCGTGTGAAATGATAAAATTAGACGCCAGGAAACTCCGACAACAGAGTTGGAAATATTCATTATATGAAGGACACCCCAATCCAGATATTTACATTTATCAGACAACAATTCGATTTTTCTCTATAAAATACAACGGCATGCTCGATCTTCTACATTTCCATGCAGATTGGACTTGTCTCTCGCCAGATCAGGGCATGATTAAATGGGAGTAATGTTACGGTTACGCGTAATACAAAACAACCCCACAGCGAGACTGTCGAATGGAAAGAAAGTTACTCCTCGGCCTTGTATGGCAACTGGCCCTTATCAAACTGATTCTTGTATCATCCCTGGCTGCCCAGCCCAATCGCCCGGTCTCCCTTGACCTGAGCGCATCAGAAGTTGTTGGGGGAACGCCAGTCATCGCAACAGTGACCCTTCAACAAAATGCTCCTCCGGGAGGGGCCGTTGTGGAAATCTGGTCGAACAACAACGTGGCGTCATTTCCCTCCTCCGTCATTGTCGAGGCGGGCACACGGGTACAGACATTTACAATCACCACCATTCCTGCATGTGCATCCCGGCAGATATTGCTTTCCGCGGAATATAACAATAGAAGCTCCGTGAAGCAGCGCCTCCGGATCTCCCCCGATCCCAACTCCTGTTTTGACATCACCTCCCTGACACTTTCCACCGGCAATACAGAACCGGGAAGTATTGTCACCGGGACGGTAACCCTTTCAGGAACACCCCAGGATTCCGGTGTACTCATCTCCCTGTCATCAAGCACGGATATATTTCTACTCCCCGACACCGTTTTCATTCCCATCGGTTCCAACAGTGCCGACTTTGAAATTGAGGTCCTTGGCGATTGTGTCGCTTCCCAATCGGGGCAAATCATCGCACGACTTGCAACAACGGGCACTCAACTGGCCGCGAACCTCATGGTGGAAGGGGGGAATTGCACGGATATCAGCGACATCGCGCTTTCAACTTCCTCCGTCACTGGTGGTGGCCAGTTCGAAGTCACGGTTTCCATCGACCCTCCTGCCACCGCATCGGGGTTTGTCGTCGATCTGGAGTCCAACAACAGCAATGTCATCTTCCCCGCTTCCTTTTTGACCTTCACGGAGGGGGAAACAGAAAAGTCCCTCCTCCTTTCAACCGTCGAAGTCTGCGATGACACCGAGGCTCTCATTCTCGCTATTGGCCGGACAACCGGCACCAGTCTTTCCTCCTCCATTGCCATTGAGTCCGGCGCTGCATCCTGCGCCGATCTGCAGTCCCTGGTGCTGACACCCCCCTCCGTAATATCCGGCAGTGGCGCAACGGGCACGGTGAATCTCACGCGATCCGCCCCCCCGGGAGGTATTGAGGTCGAACTGGATAGCACCAGCGAACTGGTCGAAGTGCCGGAAACCGTCACCGTCGCGGAAGGCTCCACATCGGCAACCTTCCCCATCACCACCCTTGTGAACTGTTCTCCGGGTTCGGCAATGATCATTGCCTTCCTTCCCGCCACAGAAACCGAGCTTCGCTCCCGCCTCACCGTGGAGGAGGTCTCCTGCCCCTCCCTCAATTCGTTCGACATCACCCCCCAAATCATTCAGGGGGGAAACGAGGCGATTGGATTCATCGGTCTTGATGACCTCACCGGCCCGGCTGGTCTTCATCTCACCCTGGAGACAAATCGCCCCGACCTGATCACAATTCCCGCCACCATTCACATCCCTGAGGAGGAGGATTCCCTCCAGTTTGTCATCCAGACAAGTGATGCCTGCGGCCTGAATGAATTCATCCAGGTAACGGCCCGCCAGGACTTCCCCCGGGTGTCCCTCAGTTTGCAGATCGTCCTGACATCTTCCCCCTGCTCGCGTCTGGACACCCTGGAACTCGCCCAGGATTCGATTCTTTCCGGTAACACCGTTACCGGTACGGCTCGCCTGTCCGAACCTGCCGGTTCTGGCGGCGTTTTCCTGAACCTGCAATCATCCCACCCCAATGTGGCCTCCCTTCTGGCCGGGGTCGTTGTCCCCCCCGGGGAGGAGTCGGTGAGCTTTACCATCACAACGGTTCCCGTTTGCGAGGACACCGTCGTTGAAATCGAGGCCATCGACCCGGGCGGGTCTGTGAGCCGCTCCACCGACCTTTCCGTCCTTGGAGTCCCCTGCCTGGACCTTGCCTCCTTCGAGCTTTCCAGCGACTCCATTGCCGGTGGTGAATCCATCACCGCCACATTGATGCTCGACGAGCCGGCGCCGGAGGGCGGCTTCATTGTCGACCTCGAATCGAGCAGCAGCAATCTTCTCCTTCCGGAAACCGAGGTACATTTCACCGAAGGCGAGATGGAAAAAACCATTCTCCTTGGAACCCGGGAAGTGTGCGACGGGACGTCTGTATTTATAGACGCCATTGCCCGCTCCACGGGAACCACTATCCGGCAGACGCTGGGTATTCTCGCCGAGGAGTCCGCCTGTGCAGATCTCCTTTCCCTGGCATTCACCCCCTCCTCCATTCCGTCGGGCGAGGGCACCACCGGCCGCATCACCCTGACACGGGTTGCTCCGGAGGGAGGCACCTTCATTGAGCTTGAAAGCATCTCCCCCGAGGTCAGCATCCCGGCGACCGTGGTCGTGCCCATGGGCGCGACAACCGCCGATTTCCCTGTTAATACATCGGCAATCTGCAACTCGGTTTCCACCGTTGTCTTTGCGTCGAACCCGTTGACCGACACGACCGTCAGTGCCCGCCTCAATCTTGCTGCAGTGCCCTGCCCCATGCTCTCCTCCTTTTCCATCACCCCCCAGGTGATTCGTGGGGCCAGCGAGGCGACGGGCACGCTTGTCCTGGACGGCCCGGCAGGACCGGGGGGACTCCTGATCCAGTTGACCACCACCCCTGATATTGTGGAGGTCCCCGAATCCGTCCTTGTGCCCGAGGGTGAGAGCTCCGTCCAGTTCACCCTGGAAACGAGCGAGGTCTGCGAGGAGAACAACTTCGTGACCGTAACCGCCCGTCAGGATGGGCCGGTGGTGGAGCGCAGCCTTCAGATTTTCCTCCAGGGTCCCGTCTGCTCGCGTCTTCAGGCATTGGAACTTGCCACTGCTTCCGTTCCCTCCGGCGGTATTGCGACGGGAACCATTCACCTGACGCAGCCAGCCCGTTCCGGTGGTGTCTCCATCACGCTTTCCTCCTCCAACCAGTTCGCCGTTCCCTCGACCGGAACCGTACTGATTCCCGAAGGGGAAAGCAGCGCCGACTTTACAATCAATGCAGCTTCAACCTGCGAATCCATGGAATCCACCCTGACCGCCGTTGATGCAGCTGGCGAGGAAACACGCTCGGCCTCCATCCAGGTTGAGGGATTCTCGGGCACCTGTGCGGACCTGGCCTCCCTCACCCCCTCCCGCACCACGATTGTTGGTGGGGGGTCCTTTGAGCTGACGATCACCCTGACAACACCTGCTCCTGCGGGAGGGGTGAACCTTGAAAGCCATACAGCGGGGAACCTGGACCTCCCGGCATCGATCACGGTTCCCGGTGGAAGCAGCAGTGTTACCATTTCCGGCTCCACACCGGGTGTGGACGAAGAAGCATCCTCAACGATCAGGATCATCAACCCCAGCACGGGAACGGAGCTGGAAACCAGCATCCTGCTCCTTCCCGAGGGTTCAACACCTGCGATCCCTTCAGACGTGTGGGGCATCTGGTAAGCACCCGATACCTACCAACACAAAAGCACCGTGG
>JAFIGB010000411.1 GCA_020831705.1 Candidatus Sumerlaeia bacterium
CCCCCCCCCCCCCCGCCGCCGCGCCCGCCCCCCCCGACCCCCGTTCCCGTGGCTTCAACCCCCTCTTTATATACGGTGGGTCGGGCCTTGGGAAGACCCACCTCATGCAGGCCATCGGCCACTGTCTATACGAGCGGGACAACCGCCTTCGGGTCACCTACATCACCTCCGAGCAGTTCATCAACAATTTCATCAATGCGATCCAGAACAGGACCCACGTTGACTTCCGCGCCATGTACCGCAATTGCGACCTGCTGCTGATCGACGACGTCCAGTTCCTCCAGGGCAAGGAGCGCACCCAGCAGGAATTCTTCCACACGTTCAATGCCCTCTATGATGCCGGCAAGCGCGTGGTCGTCACCAGTGACAGGCCGCCAAAGGAACTGGCCACCCTCGAGGAACGCCTCCGCTCCCGCTTTGAGTGGGGACTACTGGTGGATATACAACCACCCGACCTGGAAACCCGCATTGCCATCCTTCGCAAGAAGGCCAAGCAGGAGGGCGTCAATCTCTCCAGCGACGTGATTCACTTCATCGCCGAGCACATCACCGAGAACATCCGGGAAATCGAGGGTGCCCTAAAGCGCCTCCACATGGCGGCCTCCCTCCATGATTGCCAGATCGACCTCGAACGCGCCCGCACCATCCTCGGTCACCTCATCGTTGGCAACCCCCAGCCCAAGGTTTCCGTCGAGGATATACAGCGTTCGGTCTGTGAATACTTCAAGATCAACCTTTCCGACCTCCTCGGTTCGGGTCGTTCCAAGCGCGTCAGTCAACCCCGCCACATGGCCCAATACCTTTCGCGCAAGCTGACGGATCTTTCCTTTCCCGATATTGCCCAGAAGTTCGGCGGCAAGGATCACACCTCGATCATTTACGCCGTTCGCAAGGTCGAGCGGGACATGGAAAAGGACTCCAACGTGGCGAGCATCGTGAACCATCTGACACGACGGGTCACCAAGGGTGCCGACTGAGGATCTTCCCGTGCGGGTACTCATCACCGGTTCAAATGGATTTCTGGGCTCGGCAATTTGCCGGGCCTTTCTTCGTGATCCCGAATGCGATGTGCTCGCGCTCCACCGCGAGCGTGCCGACCTTTCCCTCGTTCCCCCGGGTTCCCGTCTGGTGGTGGGGGAGTTCCACGACCCCCGTCGCATGGGGGAAGTTTTCAATGAATTCAAGCCGGATGCGGTCGTCCATGCCGCGGCGATCGTCTCCACGGGTGTTCCCAATGCCGCCGCATCCCTGCGTTACAATGTCGAGGGTACGGCAGCACTCCTTACCGTCGCCCGCGAGGCTGGTTGCCAGCGTTGGGTGCAGATCAGTTCGATGAGTGCGCATCCGGAAAACAAGTCGGTGTATGGCGGGACGAAATATCTCGCCGACCTGGAAGTCCGGAAGTCCGGTCTGGATTGGACGATCCTGCGCCCGAGCCTGATATACGGCGAGGTGAGGCGGGGTATCTTTCATCGCCTGGCGGGATTGCTCGATTCCCTCCCGGTGGTGACCCTTGTGGGTTCGGGGATGGAACCGGTACGTCCCGTCCACCGTGAAGATGTGGCGGCAGCCTGCGTAAGCGTGCTCCAGCGTCCCGAGTCGGTGAATTCTGTCTATATGCTGGGCGGTCCCGAGGAGGACTGGACATTCAGATCGATGGTTCTCGAAATGCGCCGCATCATGAACAAGTCGGCTCTAACGGTCCCGGTTCCCCTTCCAATTTGTCGCGCCATGGCCATCCTCGGGGAAATGCTTTTTGAGGATCCCCCCCTGACGACGGACAATATCGAGGGGCTTTCACGGGCCCAGGCGATAGACACCGAGCCGGCCATTCGCGATCTCGCCTTCGCCCCACGTTCCTTTCAAGAAGGATTCACCTCCTGCCTCGAAGCAGGGCTGCTCAAGCAGGATCGAAAGTCCTGACCCTTCGGAATCCCTTATCTTATTGTCTATAACTGATTTTAGTCCCGGTCCCGCCAGGTAAGGGAAACAAGCATAAAGGCAACCATGGTTGTGACCAGCTGAACCAATCCGCGAATCATGGAAAATCCATGGAGCATCCCGAACTGCTGCCTGTCCGGGTGGTCATCCGGTGCATTCCCGACGGTGCCGAACTCCGCACCGAGGCTTTCCCTGAGGTTGGATATACCCGGTGTAATAACGGTCAATTCGACAAGTATAAGAAGAAGGGATACCTGAAGAAATCCAAACGCAACCCAACCGGCTTTCCCCAGATGACCCGCCCGTGTCCAGATGCTTACCACGAGGGAGGCGGCCGGGAGGAGGAACAGACCGATGATATTGACAGGTTGGAAGAACCGACCCGCCAGGGTGCCTGCAACCGAGGTGTCGAAGTATCCTTCATCGACTCCCGTGAAGATCACAGTGGCTCCAAGGTAGGTTCCCAACTCCAGTCCGAGGAGCATGGCAATTGCCAGACACCACACGGCGAGTGGGAGTCTGTTCAGGATCGGTGACTTCTTATTGGTGCCAGTCAGTTGTCTACTCCGCCATGTAGTAAAGCGTCAGGACTTCACGCCCGGGCTTGATGGGACGTGATTCCACGAGGAGGCGAAAGCAGTTTGAGCCTGCAGTGACCAGGCATTGGCCCTTCTGCAGTTCGTTGCGCTTCCAGGCTTCCAGCCGGGCCATCACCCGGACGCGGTTGATCATCTTGTCTATTTCCGGTTCGGACAGGGTACGCTGCTCTTCAAGCATCCACTTGGCGTTATAGACACGGAAATTTTGCGCGTCACGGGACCGGTCAAGAACCATTCCCTGGCCACTGATCTCAATGACTCGGAGGAGGCGCTGGTTGACATCATGGATCAGGTTGATCCCCTCGTCGTCGTATAGATTGAAGGTGACCAGTTTTCCCCGGTCATAACTTTCAGGATCGTCCGGCAGCTTGAGAGTTATGGGGACTGCATCGCTGGAGCCGGATTCACGGATGGGACGGGCTTTGAGTCCACGCAGTCCATCGATGGAACTGGTGTCCACGCCCAGTGAGGATTGATTGCCATCGTCGTCATCATTCAAATTGCTGAAGACATCATCCAGTGCGGATTCCACCTCGGAATCGGAAACCTGGGAGGGAGGAGCAGCATGGGGCGGGTCGAAGGAAAGGTCCAGATCGTCATCAAGCCCATCGAAGTCAAAATCCGTGTCCAGTTTTGGTTCCTGCGATGATGATGGAGGTACATCTGTGGGTGGATCGTCGGGAAGAATGAGGTCCTCATCCGGATCAAAGCCGCCCGGATCAACAGCCAGGGGATGGGTTGCGGTGGATGATTCGTTGATATCAATTTCGTCCTCGAAATCGCCAAGGCTGAAGTCATCGGGAAGTTCCACTTCATCGTTTGTTTCCCGTCTACCAACGGGGGAACCAACATCGAGGTCCAATTCGACCACGGGAATGCACTCGCCCGAGGCGTCATGTTCCTCCATTTCATCGTCGGAGACGGGACCAAGATCCTCGATGACAAACTGGTCTCCCCCATCAAGGTCGAGGGGGAGCAGATCCGAATCATCCAATTCGAGGGCGGCATCGATAACATCACCCACGATGGGGGTGAAATCCCTCACATTACCGGTGGGAGGTT
>JAFIGB010000439.1 GCA_020831705.1 Candidatus Sumerlaeia bacterium
GGGTCTCCTCGGCGGTGCGGCGGAATTCATCCTTCCCGGTGACCAGCCATGCCTCCACAGCGGCACGGACAATAAGGGCCTGGTCGTAGAGCATCTTCTCGAAGTGGGGGAGGAGCCACATTTCATCGGTGGAGTAGCGATGGAATCCGAAGCCCACATGGTCGAAGATCCCCCCGTGGCGCATGTGGACGAGGGTTTTCTCCACCATATTGAGGGCTTCCGTGTTCCCCGTGCGGTGATGGTGCCGAAGCAGGTAGGAAAGATTGTGGGGGACGGGGAACTTGGGTCGGTCGCTGAAGCCTCCCCGGAAGGGGTCGAAGCGGTCGCGCAGTTCCTCGAAGGCCTTGTTGAGGTGGTCGGCGGTCAGGGCGTCCCCGGGTTCCCCGGCATTGATGCGGGAAAGTTGGGTGGAAATGGAGTCCGCCGATTCAAGGATGCGCTGGCGATCCTCCTTCCAGATCTGGTCGATCTGGGGGACGAGATCCCTCATGCCGGGTCGTCCGAATCGGCTTTCCCGGGGGAAATAGGTTCCGGCAAAGAAGGGGAGTTTGTCGGGGGTCAGGAGGACGGTCATGGGCCATCCCCCCTGCCCTGTGAGTGCCTGGGTGACCGTCATATAGACGGAATCGATGTCGGGGCGTTCCTCGCGGTCGACCTTGATGCAGATGAAGGTTTCGTTCATCATGCGGGCGGTTTCGGCGTCCTCGAAGCTTTCGTGCTCCATAACATGGCACCAGTGGCAGGTGGCGTATCCGATGGAGAGGAACACCGGCTTGTCCTGCTGGCGGGCGAGATCGAAGGCCGCGGGGCCCCAGGGATGCCAGTCCACCGGGTTGGCGGCGTGCTGGAGGAGGTAGGGGCTGGATTCAAAAATCAGGCGGTTATAGCCGGGGCCACCATCGGGGGGGAGTTGGTCGATTTCGGCTTGGGAAAGATCGAGGGGGTTTGTCATGAAGTACGGTACCTTGTTGGTTGGTCTATTTGGTAGGCTTGATGGCACCTTGGATGATGGAATCAACAAGTGCCCTTCTCCTTCGTCCCCGGATGCACGGACCATACCGCCCCACGATTTGTCTCGATTTGATGAGATTTTCACCCTTGGAGTTAATAATTGTTTAGTGATTAGGGTGTTTGTGTAAATGCAGTTTACAGGGTTTGTGAACAATGCCTTTAAAGGAAACTTGCTGGTGTTTAATGCCTGTTTGAACAGTAAGCGCATTCGTGTTATGTGTAAATCGGGTGAATTTCGTCCGGGATGTTTTCTACAACGAGCGCCCCAAGGGCAGGTTCTCAATAAAAGTAGTTTTGACAAAAGGTGCTTTTCTGTCCTCCTGAATTACTGAAAAATCACGTCTTACCTGATTTTGGCACTTCCCTATTATTTTGTTAGTGTTTGTTGCTTTTTGCAGGCTTGAGGGTGGTCGTACTATAGATTTTCTTCCATGATCCAAATTTACTGTTGCCTCCGTTGGGATCGTGGGATTTAAGCTCCCCTCATGATGGAAGGACTTGCGTCAGTTACAAATTAAGTCCAGTGGATTTAAAACCATTCCATGATGGTCATGGCGTCACATCACCCCCTCAGTGGCGGAGACTAGTTGAAAGGAGGGCCAATAAGAGTCGGTGTGGAAAGATCGACAAGGCGAACCCTGTATTACTCGGTGATCTGAATGACCCGAACCCCACGAATGTCGCCATGCCCCCACGGCGATGGCGGGATTCCACCTCCCATCAAGGAAAGGAAAATATTTAGGAATGAAAACCTCATCAACCCCACATTTTGCCCGTCTTCTGGGTGCCCTGCTTCTTGGGCTGCTTGCTGTTGCCCTCCCGACAACAGTTTCTGCCCAGGCAACCAGTGCGACACTCTCCATTGAGATTGTCGGCTCTCCGTCTCTCCAGAATGGAACGAGCTTCGACGCCCGGATCTGGACGTCGCGTAACGACTCCACCACCACACCCTCCGGTGCGAGTCTTCGCCTCTATTTTGACAATACCAAGGTCAACCCGACTGCTGTCGTTGCCCCCGACGGCTCCGATTTCATTGTCGAAAAAAGTGCTGTTGTGGAGCTGACCCCCACGAGCCATTACGTGAATATTTTCGTTGGTGCCACCAGCAATGAATCACTCCTCCCCGAGCTTTGCACGGTTGAGTTTGATGTCGACTACGACAACAACCTTGGCGACATAACCTTCGACCTCGGGCTTGATGCTGATAGCAACGCGACCTACCCCTTTGTGAATATTCAGGTCGTGGATATCCCCAATCCTCCCTTTGTCGCGGTTCAGACAACTTCGATCCCCGAGGATTACGATGACAGCGCCACCCAGAACCTTCAGGCAATCACCACGGTGTCTGACTGGATGATCATGATGGATTAAACGTGGTTGGGGCAGGTCCCCTCCACGAAGAATGCAATCCGGGATGGCACCAGCCGCCCGGGAAGCCCAAAAACCCCGGCCACTCTTGCAGGACCCGGTTCCACTCCACGCGAACCACCATACTCACTTCTTCTCCAAGGAGACAGGTACATGAAGCGCATGAACACAGCAGGTCGCATTCTCGCCTTTTCGGCGGTCCTTGCGGCCCTCCCCCTGGCCCTCTCGGCCCAGACGACGTACCACGTTGACATCAATGCCGCCGGTCCCGGCGACGGCTCCTCCGGCGATCCCTTCACCACCGTTCAGGCTGCGGTTGTTGAATTGATTGCCAACGGTGGAACCGGAGACACGATCTTCATCCACCCCGGAACCTACGCCCCCACGGTGACTGTTTCCGGCCACAATAATCTCGTCGCAGATTTCAACGGATTGCTTCACCACGATATTACCATCACCGGTGACCCGGCCAACAAGCCGGTCATGGACGGTGGGTGGCTTTTCCGCAATGACACACACTCCGGGCTGACGATTGAGAACATCGTCTTCCAGGGGCGTACAAACACGACCGGGAATGAAGTCTATCTCATCGATGCATCCAACCAAACTGGTGCCACGGTCAGTGGACAGCCCAACATCGGTCGTCGCGAGATCACCATTCGCAACTGCGTGTTCGACGGCCAGAACATCGGCGCCCACCCCACCAACAGCACGACCGGTATTCGTCTCCGTCAGACTGCTGGTGTCTTCACCTTTGAGGACAACGTGGTGACCCGCCTGACTGGCAACGTCATCCTCAGCCCGACCGGTGCCGGTACTGTTTCGGCTGCTGATTACACCGCCAACCGCATCATCACCACCGCTTACGTACGTCGTAACCAGATCATCGATTCCACTGGTGCCATCGACACCCGCGGAAATCCCCTCAGCAACAGCTTTGATACCGATACCTCCAAGAACCCCATTTCCTATTACACGGACAATGTGGTCAGCGGTGTTCCCCCCTCAAATGCGCCCTCCGGCGGTGTGTTCAAGATTTTCCACAACCGTGAAGGCTACTTCTACGGCAACACCATTCAGGGCACGGCAGTAACGCAGAACGCCTACGGCGACGACCCCTGCAACCCCGCCCTCGACAACCGCACCCGCGGTGCCGGCATCATGTTCCTCAACGTCGGCAAGCTTATTGTCGCCGGCAATGAGTTCATCGACTGCCTCCAGGCTGTCTGCCACGATCCCCATCCTGTCGCCAATATCGCCCAGACAACCAACCAGTCGGTTCCTGCAGACTTCCAGATGCTGTACAACACGTTCACCTTCTGCGAGCTGGCAGTTTACTTCCCCCCCCTCACCCGTCAGGGCTGGAAGCGCAATAACACCACCTGCGGCGGATGGGAAAAGGACCTCGACTGGAAATCCGAATGGAACAACCCCATCGTTTTCCGCAACAACAACTTCATCAACAACGAGTTCAGCATCCTCTCCCAGGGACAGGACGCCGAGGACTACAACATCACACTCGATCTTCAGGAAAACTTCTGGGGTGATGCGAGCGGACCCGGTGCCGGAGACATCGTCTTCGAGGTCATGGACTCCTCCGTTTCAGAAACACTCGTCAACACAGCCAACCCCCTTCCCCAGCTCGTACTTGAGGACGGCGACGGTGACGGCCTTGCCGACTGGCGCGAAGTGCTGATCTACGGAACCGACCCCAACAACCCCGACTCCTCCGGTGACGGCATCCCCGACGGCTTCGCAGTTGCCAACGGCCTTGATCCGAACATCAACTACCAGGACAACCCCACCTCCCTTCCCCCGGGTGTGGAGCTGGCTGATGTGACGCCGGACTATACAGCCGACACGAACAACAGCGGCATTGCCGACTGGTACGAATTGGTTCGCGGTTCTGCCGCAGCCGGACTTGGCGACGCCAACAATGACGGCGTGCGCGACAACGTCGACGCGCTGATCATCACCGGCATTGTGGTGGGAGCCCCCGGCTTCGACCTCAACAAGTTCAACTTCAACAACCTTGACCTGAACCTCGACGGCCAGGTTAACAACGTGGACGCGATCATCCTGATCAACCACTTCCTCGGCAACATCCCCGTTATTCCCCTGCCTCCCGCAAGTGAGTAAATCGGGCCTTACCTGAAGAACGGAAGTGATTCCATGATGGTTACAACCCTTAGCGTGGAAGAATGAGTGGCTCAGCGCGGGCTGGAGGCAACCCCTCCGGTCCGCGCCTTCCCCTTGGTTGGACCAAGCCGGAATGCACTTCAAATCGGGTACTTTCGTCGACGTAACTTGCAAGCAGGCTGGACCTGAAAATCAAAGCCCACCCTGATTGCTCCACAAGATTCCTTCCCCTGAGGCCGTATAGCGGACCCGCATCGAAGCAGATCGAATCCGCCAGGACAGGAGTCCATACAATCCTGAAACTACAAGGAATTGACAAGATCATGAATCTCCACAGAATGAAAGCCATGCTGCTCCTTGTGGCACTTTTTGCTTTTGGAGTAAACTTGGCCCAAGCCGCCGCTGTCGTCTCGACCAGCGTGGTGAGTGGGGACCCCACAACCCCCGGGAGCCAATTCACCGTCCGTGTTGCCGTTGACTCCAACGACACCGGACATGTCCCCGGACTCAGTTCACTCCGCCTCTCCTACAACTCCGCGGCTGTCTCCTATGTCTCCCATGTTGATGGGGAACTGGGAAGTGTGACCGCCAGTGACCGTTTTGAGGTTGATACCTTTGACGGCATCGTTGGGCGCAACTTCGTTTCCGATGGAAACGCAGCCAATGCCAACGAAACACCCGCCCTGTTCGACGTCGTCTTTCAGGTGCGCAACAACCCCGCCCCGGTCATCTCCATCAATGTGGGCACCAACACATCCAACACACCGGCCCTGCGGCAGACGGATCTTTCCTCTGCCATTTCGGTGAGTTACAACAGCTCCGCGACCAACAATATCGGAGTCGTGATTCCGCCCGAACCAACCCCCGCTCCCATCGTGGGAGACGTGGTTGTTTCCACGGCCCTGGAATCGGGAAATCCCTTCACGGGAAATTCTGATATTACGGTGCGCGTTGAAGTTTCCACCAATGATACTGGTGTCCCCCCCGGTAGTGCGGCCCTTCGCCTGCGCTATCCAAACAACGCGGTTTCCTATCAGGGAATCAGCAGTGGTGACCTGGGGACCGCCGTCGCAGGTGATGCGACATCCCTTGCCCCGGATTCGGTGATTCGTCTCCGCTCCGTGGCTACCCAGGGCAACCCGACCAATTCTGAACTCGAACCTGTTGTCTTCTATGTGACCTTCCGGACTGTTGGTGCACCTCCCCCCAGTTACAACATCTCCGTGGAGGCTGATCCCTCCTCTTCCGCCCCGCTCACATCATTCGATGGGCGGACGATGGCTCACACCTACGACAATTCGGCCACGGCCTTTGTTGCGCCCGAACCGACCCCGACCCCGGTCCCGACACCGATCCCCGGCAACGTGGAAATCGCGACGGCACTGGAATCAGGGAATCCCTTCGCAGGGAATTCGGACTTCACGGTTCGCGTGGAAGTCTCCGAGAACACAACAACGCTGAACCCGGGAAGCGCGGCCCTTCGCCTCCGTTACCCGAACAATGCAGTAACCTTCCAGGGCGTCAGCAGTGGTGACCTTGGGACGGCCGTTGCAGGCGATGCGACCTCGCTGGCCCCGGACTCGGTGATTCGTCTCCGTTCCGTGGCGACCCAGGGCAACCCGACCAATACAGACCCAACCCCGACGGTGTTTTATGTGAACTTCCGGACGGTATCCTCACCGCCCCCCATGTTCGACATCTCGGTGGAAGACGATCCCGCCTCCACGGCTCCCCTTGCGGCGACCGATGGCCGGGCACTTCCCCACACCTTCGACAACTCGGCCACGGCGTTTGTTGCGCCCGAGCCGACACCGACACCAACACCGACGCCGATCCCCGGTAACGTGGTCATTGCCGGTTCCGTTGATTCGGGTAACCCCGTTCAGCCCGGAACCCAATTCACCATCGCTGTGGATGTGGCCGACAACACAACCGGACTCGCTCCCGGTTCTGCAGCCCTTCGGGTAAGTTACCCGACGGATGCGGTCACCTTTGTGAGCGTCTCCAGTGGTGACCTCGGAAATACCGTTGCCAGTGACACGGAAACGGTGGACCCGGGTGATCCCTCGCTGGTCAACCGCAGCATCGCCACGGCAGGCAATCCGCTCAATACGGAGCTTCTGCCCACGGTGTTCTTCGTGACCTTCGAGACAAGTGCGGACCTCGATGATGATTACGTCATCACCTTCGATGTCGATCCTTCATCGTCTGCGGCCCTGGCAGCCACCGATGGCCGTGCGCTTCCCGTTTCCTTTGACAACAGCGCAACCGCCTTCACCTTCGTGGCTCCCACACCCACACCAACACCGACGGCAACGCCGACACCAACACCGACGGCCACGCCGACACCGACACCGACAGCAACACCGACGGTGACGCCAACTCCGACCGACGTGCCGACAACGCCTACGGTGACTGCAACACCCACACCGACGGCCACGGCAACACCGACACCAACGGCAACACCGACACCGACTCCGGCACCGAATGCCGTCATCAAGTCCTACGTGGATGAAGGTGACCTTCGAGTTGCAGGCAGCGAGGTCACCATCCGTGTGGCCATTTCGGAAAACAACACTGGACAGATTCCCGGTTCGGCAGCACTTCGCATGACGTTTAATAGCGATGCGCTTGCCTTTGTTTCCGTCTCTGGTGCCGATCTCGGGGCGGCGTTCATCTCCGGTTCCGATACACCCACAACGACAGGCTCGGAGCTTGTCTATCGCAACATCACCGTCAACAGCGCCCTCAATGAGCTCGAAACGCCGGATCTGTTCTTCGTCACCTTCCAGACGAGCGACACGCTCCCCGTTGAGTTCTCCGTTGAGTTCGCTGACGACCCGGCCTCCTCCGCTCCGTTGATCTCAACGAGCCTCGAGCCGATTCCCCACACCTTCGATAACAGCAACACCATTATCGATGGTCTCGTACCCACACCGACACCCACGCCGACACCAACAGCGACGGCAACACCGACACCGACGGCAACGGCAACACCCACGGTAACGCCGACACCGACCGATGTGCCGACAACGCCGACGCCGACCGTGACGGTAACGCCCACGGCAACACCAACACCGACGGCAACGCCGACACCCTCACCCACACCGGTGCCCACACCCGTTGGCCCCTTCGCCACGGTGAAGACCACCATCATCCAGGGTGACCCGGCGATCCCCGGAACCGAGTTCCGCGTGCTTGTTCAGGTTTCTGACAACACAACGAGCTATACACCGGCCGCCGGTACCATCCGTGTGTCGTACAACAGCGACGCCGTCGAGTGGCTCGGAACCCAGGCGGGCAATGTTGGCTCGCCCAGCGCCGGACCGGATCTCGGCACCGCGCCGAACTCCTACCGCAGGGTCTTCCTCCCCGGAACGACTCCGACCAATACGAACCCGACGCCGAACCTGTTCGTTGTTCGCTTCCGCACGATCGCAGGGGGCCCGACCCCCTTCAGTATCCGCGCCAGCGAGCCGGGTGGTTCTGACGTCGCACTCGTCCACTCCAACTTCTCCACGGCCATCCCGGTATGGTTCGACAACGAGGAAACCATTGGCCTGCCCAAGCCGGAAGTGACGCCAACGCCGACTCCGACACCGACGGTCACGCCAACGGTAACCCCGACAGCACCCGATGTGCCGACAACGCGGACGCCGACGGTGACACCCACCCCGACGCCCACGGCAACGCCGACACCAACACCAACACCGACACCAACGCCGACTGCGACACCGACACCGGTTCCCTCTGAAATCGAATTCACTTTCGATGATGACGAGGAAGGCTGGGTCTTTGAGCAGGACAGCACGGTCTTCAGCCAGGTTGACGGTGACTATAACGAGGACCGCGGCTCGGTTGAGATGACGGTCTACGACAACGTCAACAGCTTCGGATACTGGGCCTCCCCAATGTTCGCCATCAACAGTGGTGATAACAACGAGGAATCCAATACCGAGGGCCTGCTGATTGGCAGCTCGATCAAGGCGGACGAGGAAGCGACCTTCCGGGTCATTACCTCGATCTACTCGATGGTCGAGGACGAGGAAGATCCGATCGCACCGGCGGTACGCCTCCGTGCCTCCTCCATCGACTTCCGCCAGACACACGAAATCGTGATCACCCCCAACGGCAATTCGACGAGCCTGGCTCCGTCGGAAGAGGGCTCCGTGTATATCCAGTACTTCAGCCAGCCGGAAGGTATTGGTAGCTTCCGTCTGTTCTTCGACGTACTGAGCTTCGGAGAAATCGCCTCGCCGGTGGGAACGGTCGGCCTCGACAGCCTGATGCTTGAGGCACTCGAACCTGGTGAAATCACCACACCCGAAACTGTGGTTGCGGAGTTTGACTTCACCAATGGCGAGGCCAATGGCTTCACACCACGGACGGCACTGCCGCTCGGCGCTCCTGCCAGCTTCACCGCTTCGGACGAGGGTCTCCTCATTCGCGGCGTGGAACCCGGTGAGGAAGCAGAAGGTGATGTCATCTTCGGCTTCTGGGGCCTCGAGACTGAGGTACCGTTCGCAGCTGACACGCTATACATGCTGACGTGGAGGCTGAACAGTGACGCGGATGCCTCGCAGATCAACGCCATCCCGACGGTTCGGATGCGTGTCAACGACGGCACGCTGCAGTTCGCCTCGATCCTGCTGCTTGATTCGCAGGACGGTGCGCGCCTCCCCGTCGACGGCAACGCCGAAGAGTATCGC
This sequence comes from Candidatus Sumerlaeia bacterium, assembly GCA_020831705.1. Classification (GTDB taxonomy): domain Bacteria; phylum Sumerlaeota; class Sumerlaeia; order SLMS01; family SLMS01; genus JAFIGB01. The sequence continues at coordinate 9,228 of JAFIGB010000439.1, forward strand.
CAGTGGATCCAGACACCCGACGAGATTGTCGGTTCGCCGTGGATCTTCAGCTTCGACCTTCTGTGGACGGATCGCCCCGCCGGCGACCCGACTGCGGATGACCCGACGATCGCGGTGATTCTCGAATCCCTGCGCATCGAGGCGATCAACCTCAACCCGGTGATGCCTACAAGCATCGACTAACGAATCCAACCAGGGAGGTGCCCCCCGGGGTGCCTCCCCCCAACCCCTGACATGAAGACGCTCCCTCCGGCTTGGCTGGAGGGAGCGTCTTTACTTATAGATATTGGACTCAATGACATATATATACATGAATGGTGTTCATGCGGTTGCCAGGGCAGGTTCGTCACTCAATGACTGGATTCGTCCCCTGGCGGGCTGCCTCGGCGGCGGCTTGCGCTTCCTCCTCCCTGACCAGACGTTCAAGCTCCTGATGGAATTCCTCGGTTTTTTTCGCGAGGGCCTCCAGAACGGTGCGGGGAATATGGACACCCTTGGTCACGTTGGACTTGCCAAATTCCACGTTCCCCTTCTTGTCCACCTTGACCACGGCCTTTTGCACCCTGAGGACATGAATGTCGTTTTCGTCGCCGCCGTGTCGGACCTCCAGAAGGAGACAGACCGGCTGGAGGTTGATGGAGAAGGGGAGGGAAAGGAGGGTGTTGAAGTTTCCCTGCTCCAGTTCCCTCCGGAGGGCGAAGGAGTCCGCGGGCAGATCCATGAGGGGGAAGGACTCGACCTCGTTCATCCATTTTCCGCTTTGCTCCGAAAAGACGCGGCCTGAGAGCAGCGCGCTGGGAAGGATCATGGGAGCGCCCAGGAAAACAAGGGTTTGAAGGATCCACAGCATGTAAAGAAATCCCCCCTTGGGGGTGCTGTTCTGAACTGTATAGACACCCTCGGCGCCAAGATTGATGGCGGACACCAGGATGTTGTATGGATTCAACAGAAGGATCTGGTTCTCCGTCAGGCTGAAAATCCAGCCAACCCAGACAGCCCAGGTGAAAACCAAACCGGTCATCAGGCCGACGAGGGCCGTGACCAGCACACTCCGGATCTTCAGGCCCAGGGTGAGGTAATGGAGAATGCCGCCGAAGGCAAACGCCGCCAGGATGGAGAGGGCGATGCCGAACTTCAGGTATCCGATCTTGTGCACCAGAAAACCGTAAGCAAAGCCAGTGAGGATGGCAGCAAGGCTCCCCAAGAGCAGAAGAAAAAACAGCGACACCAGCCTTACCCGGCCGGACAAGCGGTACACACCCACAGAATCCATGATGGAAACCTCAACGTCAAATTCTTCAGTCAAAATGTTGTTCTCACTATATTGTGGGGCTGTCAAACCAACTTTTTCAATGCACGGGCGCTAAAGGTGTCATGATGCTCCAAAGAATATGGGTGGTGGCAGACCCCCTGGATGGCCCCCGATATATCGGAATTATCGCTATTCCAACTTTATGTTTGGCATGCCAAAGTTTGTATTGACCTAGCATGGTGTGATGGCCCCACTCTCTCCCGCGACGGTTTGAATCCGGTCGATTCCTCCCCATACAAGGAGAAGAAGGTCATGATTAACTCGCTCTATCCGAGTCATCGAGCTTTTACACTCATCGAGCTTCTAATTGTAGTCGCCATTATCGCCATTCTGGCGGCGATTGCAGTTCCCAATTTTCTGGAAGCCCAGGTCAGGGCCAAAATCTCCCGAACGAAGGCCGATTTGTATTCCATTGCCACGGCCCTGGAAACCTACATGGTGGATCATAACCAATATCCCTCTTCGAGCGGCATCCATTCGGTGACGGGCGCTGTTGAGTGGCAGAACAGCGAGATGAGCTCGGAACACAAGTTCATCGCACCGGTCCTGACGACACCGATTGCCTACATGTCATCGATTCCCAAGGACCCGTTTGCGACGAATTTCCCGGCGGGGGAGGCTCGTCATTACTTCTATACAAATCTGGCCATTGAAAAGGTGCGGAACCTGACACCGCCATGGCCCGGACCCGGCAATGCCTTCGAGAATCGCCTTGTCTATCTTGGGATGTGGACAATGTGGGGATGTGGTCCGGACCTCGATCGCAATGACCTCGCCCCCGATCGCATTGGGGGGCCGGCGAGCACGAACTGGCATCTTGGTTTTTATGATCCCACCAATGGGACCATTTCCAACGGCGATATATTCCGCTCGCAAAAGTATGTAAACCTTGGGTGGTGAATCCCCATGAAGTACAACGCCTTGAAAGCCCGTGTCTATCAGTGGTCCCTGGTTGTGTTGCTGGTTTGCAGTGTCCTTGTTGGATGTTCCGGGGATCCTGATGGACACACTTCGGAGTACAGGACCCTGAGGGTTGCCGTTCCCCAGGCGGGGCTCCTTGCGCCGCCCATCATGAAAATGGTCCGCGACCAACCTCTGAAGAATGAGGGGTACCTGATTGACTGGGTTCCGTGGAACACCCCCGACCAGCTTCGTGTTCTGATTGTTCGTCGCGAGGTTGATTTTGTCGGGATGCCCCTCACAACGGCAGCCATGTTCCGGGAGAAGGGTGTCCCGGCGCGGTTTCTCGGTGCCTCCCTCGGGAATGTTCTTCATATAGTCACCAACCATCCGATCGCGGACGGCCTGGAGGGATTGCGCGGGAAGTCGGTTGCCGTACCCATGCGCGGTGAATATCCAGCCCTGATGTTTCGCGCGCTGCTGGAGAGGGCCGGGATGGAGGGAAGCATCCGGATTCAATACACGTCCACCTCCCGGGATGCGGCGAATCAACTTCGTGCAGGAACTGTTGATGCGGCGTTGGTGGCGGAGCCCCATTACTCGATTCTCCGGGCGCGCCTGGGTGATGAAGGTGGGGGCATTCACGGGGTGGTGGATATACAGCAGGCATGGGACGCGGCCAATGGTGACACTTCACCGCTCCTGACGGCAGGCATCGTGGCCGTGGGTGGGGTTACGGATGAGTTGGAGGTTCTTGAATGCTTCTGGAATGCCTACCGGGGGGCGGCGGAATGGTGCGTGGTCCATCCAGCCGATGCCATTGTTCTTCTTGGCAATGCCTTGACGGACGATGTTGCCCGCGAGGGCGCGACCCGGGCCTTTGTTTCCTCGGCAAGACGCCCTGTTCCCTCCGGCATGGAGCGCCAAATGCTGGAGGATTACCTTGGATTGTTTCACGTCTCCACACCCGATATTTCCTTCGGGATCACTCCGGGCGATGATTTCTTCTGGCAGCCAGCGGCAACAGGATCTGGTGGATTATGACCCCCGGAATCGACGCCAACAACATGGATAGACAACGCCGGGTAATTGTTCCCGCCGGGAATGTCTGGTTCATGGTGGGGGTGGGTGTCCTCCTTGTGGTCTGGTGGGCCGTTTCCAGGTGGTCAGGGCCCTTGTTGCTGGCATCACCGGCGGAAACCATGACGACACTCCTTCACCTCGTGTGGAGCGGAGGCCTGCTGGAGCATTGCGGGATCACAATCGTGCGCATTGCCGTGATTATTCTCGTCGCAACGACCGCCGGTGCCCTCATGGGATTACTTGCCCTGAAGGATGCGAGGGCGGCGGGACTTTTCGAGCCCTGGCGGCGCTTGTGTGCCACCGTCCCCCCCATTATCCTCGTTATTGTGGTGATGTATTGGATGGGCATGGGGGGTGGGATGATTGTCACCTTTGGCGCATTGATTCTTTGGCCCATCATGTATGTCAACCTGGTGGAATCCGGTGCGAACTATACAAATGATCTTCGGGAGACGGCACAGGTCTTCGGTCTATCAATATTGACACGGGCGCGGCACTTTTTCATCCCGGCGATCATGCCAGGATGCCTGACGGCGGCGGTACAGATGACCTGCAGTGCGATTCGTGTGGTTGTTCTTGCGGAGGCGCTCGGGGCGGATCGTGGCATCGGGGCGGCCATCGTGACGAGCTCCCGGAACCTGGATATCGCCCAGATGACGGCATGGGTGCTGGTGACGTTGATACTGGCATTCCTCGCGGAGTTCGCCCTCCTTGGCCCCGTCAGAAGGAGGGTCTACCGATGGAAGACAACCTGAAGACCTCGATCCGCTTTGAATCCGTGGCCCTGAAGTACGGCAATCGCACCGTATTTCATTCCTTCGACATGGCGTTGGCGGCCCCGGATTATGTCGTGATTACCGGGCGGAGTGGTGCGGGAAAGACGAGTTTCCTCCGTCTGGCAGCGGGGTTATTGCCACCGACGGCGGGACAGGTGAAGCGCCCCGCGAAACTTCGCTTTGGTTTCGTGACCCAGCAACCCTGCCTGCTTCCCTGGCGGCGGGCCTGGGAGAATATTGCCATTCCCCTCGTCGACATGGGCCGCACCTGGAAGCAGGCCGAAGCGACCGCCCGCGATATCCTGGGTGAACTGGCCCTGGAGGATTCGGCGGACCTTTGGGCGGGCGCCCTCTCGGGGGGAATGGCCCGGCGCGTCTCCCTTGCCCGGGCGATTGCCTACGATCCCGATGTACTTCTCCTTGATGAACCCTTCGCCGGTCTGGATGGGGAAGCGCAGAAGGAGGCGATGGGATTGATTGTGCGATTTGCATCCCGCCGCCAGCCCCTCGTTCTCCATGTCACCCACAATCCCGTGGAGGTTGGGGAGTACGCAACCCGTACCGTTATTTGTCGCGATGGTGAAGTTTTGTCTATACAACCTGAAAGGAAGTCCGATGACCAGCACAACGTCCGAACCGAAGAGCAGCACGCCCATGAGTCGCCCCTGGGATCTACTCAACCGGGAAACAATGCCCGGCTACTGGCTGCTTGCGAGCCTTGGCAAGCGTGTCCTTCGTCCCGGAGGCATTGAGCTCACCAAAAGAATGCTCGAATGCCTCGCGATTGGGCAGGATGACAGCGTCGTGGAGTACGCCCCGGGCCTGGGGGTGACAGCCAGCCTTGTCCTTGAAAAGAACCCCCGTGAATACGTCGCCATCGAACGGGACGCCGCCGCATCGGCGATGCTTTCGCAGGGCTTCGACGGAAATCCAGCCCGCCGTGTGATCAACGCGGATGCGACGGACCCGGTGCCACTTCCCGACGGATTTGCCACGGTCGTTTATGGCGAGTCCATGCTGACTATACACTCGGAGGAGAAAAAGGACCAGGTCATGGCGGAAGTATCGCGGTTGCTCAAACCCGGTGGTCGGTACGCCATGCAGGAGTTATCCATCCTCCCCGAGGACATTTCTCCCGCCGTTGCCGAGTCGATCCGCCGTGATGTCATCAGCGCCGTTCGCCATCCGGCCTGGCCAAAGTCGACGCTTCAGTGGCGCGAATTCATGGCGCGGCACGGTTTCGAAATCATCGCGGAAAACCAGCGTCCCGTCAGGTTGCTCGAACCGGAAAGGCTCCTTGAGGATGAGGGCGCGCAACGTGCCTTTGAATTCGCCTGGAACATCCTTCAGGACGACGTGGCCATCAGAAGAGTGCGGGAAATTCGGGATGTGTTCACCACCCACGCCCAAAATCTCTGTGGGTACTCGCTGGTCTGTATCAGGAAATAGCAGGATGGTGGGGCAATCCCACGGGCGCCATGGGGGAATTGCGTCGTTGACGACAATTCCCACGCCCGATAACGTGGCCTTGTATACTCGGGGATGGATGGCCCACATCCCCCCGGTATCCGCGAAGCGCCACATTTTCGGGAGTAGAAACCCCATGAAAAAGCCGATCCTCCGTTTGACAGTAATTGCCCTCGTGGCAATGACCACCAGCGCCTGCCTTCATGGGGGTGGTGCGCCCGGGGTGGAGCCTGATTCGCCGAAGCGGTTGGATTACGCCATTGCGATCCACGGGGGAGCGCGTGCCGTCAGCCCCAATGCCTCGGAGGAATTTCAGGAAACCTACCGCGAGGCGCTTGCCGAGGCCCTCGCCGTGGGGCGTGATCTTCTTGAGGGAGGGGCCAGCGCCCTTGATGCCGTGGAGGCAACCGTCGCCCACATGGAGGATAACCCCCTTTTCAATGCGGGGCGCGGAGGGGTTTTCAGCAATGTGGGACTCGTGGAACTGGATGCCTCGATCATGGATGGAGCCACCCTTGATGCAGGCGCGGTCGCCAGTGCATTGACGCCCAAAAATCCGATCAAGGCAGCCCGCAAGGTCATGACGGATACCCGCCATGTCATGTTGTCGGGAATTGGTGCGGATGAATTTATTGGAAACAGTGGCCTGGAGCAGGTTGCCCAGGACTACTTCCACACCGAGCGTCGCCGAAACGCATGGCAGCGCGCCCTGGAACGGGAACAAAGCAGTCTCACCACGGATCAGCCGGATGTGGACTGGGGAACCGTGGGCGCCGTCGCGCTGGATAGACAGGGAAACCTTGCCGCCGCAACCTCCACGGGCGGACTGACAAACAAGATGCACGGCCGCATTGGCGATTCGCCGATTATTGGCGCCGGAACATACGCCAACAACGCCACCTGCGCCGTGTCCTGCACCGGCCAGGGCGAGCTGTTCATCCGCAATGCCGTCGCCCATCGTATATCCGCCCGCATGGAGTACACGAATGACAGCCTCCAGGATGCGATGACCGATGTCTTTACACGAACCCTCCCCGAGGGCTCCGGTGGGGCCATCGCCGTGGATCGTTATGGAACCATTGTCATGGACTTCAACACACCGGGAATGTCCCGTGGCGCGGCGGACTCAACGGGCCGCTTCGGAGTTTTCCTTTGGGGTGACGGGGAGGAGTAGACCCGTGTCCATCACGGGTGCCCTCAACGCAGGGACTGAATTTCCCCACGATGCACCCACCCTGCTCAGGGCGCTCCGGGATCCTCCTCCAGGGAGACCCCGGCCCATTCGAAGATGTCCCCCCGGGGGGGCGGCTTGCTCCGGGCATTTCGCCGGGAGGGGGTGGTATCGGGGATTTCCGGCTCCTCGTCGATCTCGACACCGACAACGTAGAGCACCGACTGGAACGCACGGCGCAGGAGCCGCCTGTATGCCGTGGCGTCGTAGGTTGTCTCGGGTTGCATGAGGGGGGCCAGGCACACGCGGCGCATGATGTCGGCATCGCCGCGACTGGTGATGAGGTAGCTCACCGACTGGCCCGCGCGAAGGTTGATGCCCGCCATGGTTCCCTGGCGCGCCGCAATGGCGATCATGGCGTTGGAGGTGTACTCGTCCGGCGCCCGGGAGAGGGACTGGGTGATGAGGAGTTCGTCGCGGGGAACCTCGCCACGGACAAGGGCATTTTCGCATTCCGCAAGCCGTGTCATGAGGTCGGGAAGGAGGGCGCGGCATTGTTCCAGATTGTCGGCACGGGCCAGCATGTCCAGGCATCCGCCCTGAACCCGGCGTATATACGGAGGGAGGTCGTGGCGGCGGGCCTCAATGCCGCGGATCTTCATCGATCCGTCCTCGAAGACACCAAAGAAGCGGTTGGGCACGGGCATGGCCGGATCCTGGCGCGAGGGAAGGAACGCGATCCATCGATAGACACCCTCCAGCGCGATGGGAAGGCCCGTGGCGGCGCGTATATCGGTGCACAGGGCATCGATTTCCTCCCGTGTCGGCGGCCCCAGGTGGGCATGATCGGCGTCGCGCTGGCACCAGAAGCAATCCACGATGGCGTGGAGAACACGAAACCCATGGCGTTCGCAGACCTCGCGGGCGGTGAGAAGGCGGTCCCGTGCGAAGGCGCAGACGGCCTCGTGGGCCTCGATACGGCCGAAGCGGGCGTTGCGGTATCCCAGATACCCAAAGCAGCAGACGAGGAGCCACTTCAGGGCGGTCTGGCGTGCATCCACCACGGCGGCCACCCCGTTTTCCCCACCATCGCGGGCCACGGCACGCTGGCGCTTGTATTCCACCCGCTTGCGGATCACCGGTTCGAGTGCCCGCGACACCAGCCCCCGGCGTTTTTCGCAGATTGTATAGCCAAGGCCGGGGACGCCCCCGTTGCTGCAGCAGCGGCAGTTCACGGTCTCGGGGGAAACATTGAAGTCCGCCATGATGGTGGGAAACATCGAGACAAAATCGATCTCCACCACATCCTCCCAGGCACCGACAAGGGGTTGATAGACGAGACCGCCGCGGTCGCTGGAAAGGAGCTGGAGGGCGCTTTTCCACCCCTCGGGTACTGATTTCTTCCACGGAATCAGGTACCCCTCGCGAAAGGCATGGTTGAGCTGAATCGAGGTGATTCCCGTGCCGATCGAGCGCCGCCCCACGCGCTGGGCGGGAAGGCGGGAAACGCGGGTCACCTCCACCAGGCCCTCCAACCCGGCGTGATCCATC
>JAFIGB010000443.1 GCA_020831705.1 Candidatus Sumerlaeia bacterium
ACCGGAACCACCAGCCCCTTGTCGGTGCCAACGGCGACACCAATGTCCATGTAGTGGTGATAGACAACCTCATCCTTCTCAATGAAGGCATTCACACGGGGGTAGGCACGAAGGGCCTCCACGGCAGCCTTGACAAAGAAACTCATGAAACCGAGGCCGACACCGTGCTTCTCCTTGAAGACATCCTTGTACTTTGCACGGACGGCCATCACCGCGGTCATGTCACACTCGTTGAAGGTGGTGAGCATGGCGGCGGTCTGCTGGGCCTCGACCAGGCGGGCCGCAATTCGCTTGCGCAATTGGGTCATCCGCTCGCGGGTAATCTCACGGTCGGTCCCGTGCTCCTTCTCCGTTCTCGAGGAGGTAAGAAGGGTCGGGGGGGAAAGGAGCGGCGGGCTGCCGGCAGCACCATGGCGCTGGCGCTTCGCGCCACCATTTTGCACATACCGTTTCACATCATCGCTGGTCACGAGCCCATCGCGGCCGGTTCCCTGAATATCATACACGCTGACTTCGTAATCCGCTGCCAGGCGAAGGGCAAAAGGGCTGGCCATTTCATGGGCAGGACGCCTGTGGGCAGGAGGCGGAACCGGTGGTCCCGGCAGGGGTGCCGTGGAACTTGCGGTTTCAGCCTTGTTTTCCTTTTCCTCCTTGGAGGCATCCGGCATCTTCGCGGATTCGTCCGTCCTGGAATTCGAAGGAGCCGGTGTTTCCTGTTTCCTGGGGGCAGGTTGCTCTTTGGCCTTTGATTCTTCCTTCTTTGCTTCCGCAGAAGGTGCCTTTGCTGCTGCAGCCGGCTTCTCCCCTGCCTCGATGTGCCCCACGATGGAGCCAATCTCCAAGGTTTCCCCTTCACTGGCGGAGATGCGCAGGATGCCCGCCTCGGGGGAGGTCAATTCCTGATTCACCTTGTCGGTTTCCAACTCAAGGATCGCCTCGTCCTTCTCGACCCAATCACCATCATCTTTCATCCATTGAGAGACGACCACTTCGGTAATGGATTCACCCGCACTGGGGATCTTGATCTCGACCGACATGAAGCTGGATGTCCTTTCCAATCATTTCCTGCAGGTTACCGTAACACGGCGGTTTCCCCGGCGGGGCAAATCAATCCCTCCGATGGAGAAGGCGGGCAACCCACAACAACTCCACCGGGGGAAATTATCCTGTTACCATGTCAGCGGTTGGCACCAACCGGAATCGGGGGAAACGCCCCCAACAACAGGTCGATCAATTCGCGGTCATGGATGGCCTTTGAACCAACGGCCGGTGTCGGCGACTCGGGACGCCCGACATACTTGAGCCTGATATTCAACCTGCTGTCAAACCAGTGGCTCATGTGCATCCAGGCACCCATGTTCTTCGGTTCTTCCTGAACCCAAAGGAGAGAATCTGCTCCCACGTTGGGATAACGTCCAAGGATCTCCTGAATGAGGTCCGTGTGGAGGGGATACAGTTGCTCCACGCGGATGATCGCCGTGTCGGTGCGTTCCGCTTCCTCGCGCTGCTTGGCAAGGTCGTAATAGACCTTCCCGCTGCAGAGGAGAACCCGTGTCACCGCATCCCTGCTGGAGACTTCGGCATCGTCGAGAATCTCGTTGAAGCAACCCGTCGTAAGGTCGCTAATCACAGAGGTCGCCTTCGGGTGACGAAGGAGGCTCTTCGGCGTCAGGACAATCAACGGCTTGCGGAATGACCGCTTCATCTGGCGCCGAATCATGTGGAAGTATTGGGCCGGGGTGGTCGGGTTTGCCACCTGGATGTTCTCCTCCGCACAAAGCTGGAGGAAGCGTTCCACGCGGGCCGAACTGTGCTCGGGACCCTGACCCTCGTATCCGTGGGGAAGAAGCAAAACGAGGCCGCTGTGGCGATCCCATTTGGCCTGGGCACTGGCAATGAACTGGTCGATGATCACCTGGGCGCCGTTGACGAAGTCGCCGAACTGGGCCTCCCACATGACCAACATCTTGGGATCGCCCAGTGAGTAGCCGTACTCAAAGCCCACGACCGACGCCTCGGCGAGCGGGGAGTCGTATATACAGAAGCGGGCCTGGTCGCCGTTGATATGATCGAGGGGGGTGTACTCCTCCTCGGTGTTGATGTCAGTAAGGACGGCATGGCGGTGACTGAAGGTGCCGCGTTGGCTGTCCTGGCCGGTAAGACGAACGGGAGTTCCCTCGACGAGGAGGGATCCGTAGGCAAGGGCCTCGACGGTTCCCCAGTCCATCGGCTTGCCCTCGTGAACAAGCTTGCGGCGGGTCTCCATGAGACGAACCAACTTACCATGGGGGGTGAAGCCCTCTGGGAGTTCCGCCAACTTGGTGGCGATCATTTTCAGCATCTCTTCAGGAGCGGCAGTGTCCACCGGGTCGAAGGAGAAGTTGCGCTGCATCCCGGTCCAGACCTTCTTGAAGCCCGTCTGGTTGAACTTGACCTGAAGCTCCTTCGCCTCCACCTGGGCGCGCTCGAGGATGTCCTCGATTTCCTGCTTCATTTGTTCGATTTCCGACTCACTGATGACCCCGCCTTCGAGGAGGCGTTCGCGGTAAATCTTGGTCACCGTGGGGTGCTTGCGAATCAGATCATACATGATCGGCTGGGTGAAGGCCG
>JAFIGB010000451.1 GCA_020831705.1 Candidatus Sumerlaeia bacterium
GCTCGCACCGGGCGGGGCCGCCCTCGGTTGCATTGTTGCCGTGGAGGAGATACAACTGGGCTTCGGGGTATTTGGGACGTCGTTGCGGGGGGGGCGAGGGCATGGGAAACTCCTTCAGCATGAGCACCGATAAAAGCACCAGACGGCCCCGGTTGGCAAGGGGGCATTTTTTACCGTTGCCTTTGGCCCGCCGACTTTCAAGTCTTGTTTATTCCGCAAATGCGGACTTAAACCCCGAGGCAGGAGAACAACGTGAGGAACCTTTATTCCGTATTGACCTGTGCCGCCTTTATTTCAGCAGTGGCCGCCCATGGTCTGGCAAACGACATGGTGAAGTCGCCCCTCGCGGAGCGACCCGGCGTGGCAGAAGAAATTGATGAAATCTTCAATGACGAGCGATTCGCGAACGCCTTCTGGGGAGTCCTCGTTCAATCAGCCGACACCGGCGACATTATCTATGAACGGAATGCAGACAATAACTTCATCCCCGCCTCCAACCAGAAGGCCCCGACAACGCTGGCGGCCCTGAATTTTCTCGGTCCTGAGTTTCGCTTCGAGACCACCCTTGCCGTTACCGGCCCCATCAGGCAGGGCGCTGTCGAAGGCGACCTGGTGGTTTTTGGCAACGGAGACCCCACCCTCTACGAGCGCTTTTTTGATGACAGCCGGGATGTCTTTCGCGGATGGGCGGCGATGCTCAAGGAGAAGGGCGTCACCCAAATCAATGGCAACATCGTCGGTGATGACAACGCCTGGGACAGCAACCATGTGGGCTTCGGATGGCCCTACCGGGGCCTGGAAAGCTGGTTTTATGCGGAATATGGCCCCCTCAACCTCAACGAAAACTACGTGGATGTGAGGATCCATCCGCCCGACTCCGTCGATGGCGAGGTCAGGCTGGTTCCCAATCTCCCCAGTGCGTACTATACATTGGTGAACAACATCGAGGTGGTTGCCGAGGGGAGCAACAGCGTCTCCATCAGCCGCGACGTGCGCTCCAATGATATTGTCTATACAGGCCGGGTTGTTGCCGGGTCGAACTCCTTCGAGCGCAGCACCACCATCACCAACCCCACGGCCTTCTATGTTACCGTGCTGAAGGAAACCCTTGAGGCGGAAGGAATCACCGTCACGGGCGAGGCCCTCGATTGCGACGATATCCCGGGTTGGGATCATTCGCCCAGCGACTTTCTCGTCCTCGATCGTCATCAGTCGCCCCCCTTCCCGGAGATCCTCAGTGGCCTCTACAAGCGCAGCCAGAACATGTACGCCGAGGTCATGATGCACACCATCGGCTGGAAGGATTCGGGGTACGGAACACGCCAGTCGGGCACCGCTGTCATTAATCGGGAGATGGAAAAGCTCGGTGTCTCAACGGACCAGTTCACCTACCGGGATGGTTCGGGGTTGAGCCGTTTCAACTTCATCACCCCCCGTGCCATGGTCCAGATGTATAGCGCCATGATCGACCATCCGAACTTCGAAATCTGGTGGGATATACAGCCCATCGGTGGTATTGACGGAACGCTTCGCAACCGCCACCGCGGCACGCCCATGGAGGGGAACGTCCGCGCCAAGACAGGCACCCTCACAGGTGTTCGCGCCCTTTCGGGATACGTCACCACCGCGGGGGGGGAACTCGTTCTGTTCTCCACCATTGCCAACGCCCATTCGCGCTCCGCAGGGCAGGCCGATGAAGTTGTCGATGCCATGTTGCTGCTTATTGCCAGCCACGGCGGGGATGACGAGTAATTCGATGACCCGGGGGGGAGCTTATTCCCCCCCGATTGTCCTTTTCAACCCGGCCTCCAGCGTGACGGTGGGCTTCCAGCCAAGGGCACGAAGCCGCGTTGCGTCGCCCCGTGAGTGCATGATGTCCCCCGGTCTTGGCGGGAGATGCTCAATGGGGGAAGATGATCCGGCGCATTCCCTGATTTTTTCCGCCAGATCGTTGATGGTAATGATTTCCCCGGTGGATACGTTATAGACACCGGCCCCCTTTTCGGCGGCGAGAAGATTGGCCGCCACCACGTCCTCCACGAATACAAAGTCCCGTGTCTGGCTTCCATCCCCGAAAATCTTCAACGGGGTGCCCTCCCGGGCGTTGCGGCTGAAGATGGCGATGGCTGCGGCGTACGGCGAATTGGGATCCTGGCGCGGACCATAAACATTGAAGTAACGGAGCGACACCGTCTCAAGGCCGTATAACTTGCTATACGCCGCCAGGTAATGCTCGCCCGACAACTTGGAAATGGCGTAGGGGCTCATCGGCTCGGGAAGGTCCGCCTCCCGGTGAATGGGGCGGTCCGCCTCGCCGTAGACCGCACTGGAGGAGGAAAGCACCACGCGGCGGACGGCACCCCGGCGGGCGGCCTCCAACACATTGATTGTCCCCCGTGTATTGATCGCCTCGGTTTCCTCCGGGTTTTCCACCGATTCGGGAACGGAGACAACCGCCGCGAGGTGATGAATCACCGCCGCATCGCGGGCAAGCCGCGCGACAAGATCGGCATCCTCCACCAAACCTGCCACAAATTCACAATTGATGCCGACAAGGTTCTCCCGGTTCCCGCTACGGAGGGAATCGAGCACCACAACATCAGCCCCGCGGGCCGTCCACGCTGCGGCAAGATGGCTGCCGATAAACCCCGCACCGCCGGTGATTAAAACTTTCATGCCATGACACCCCTTTCCTTGGGCGAGGATTCTTTTCCCTCCGGCGGTGTATCAACCCCAATTGCCATTCCCCTTGTCCCCGTCCCGATTGGGGTGGTGGATCATGGGGAGCAGCATGCCGGGAAAGGAGCCTCCTCGACTGGGGAAGAACAACTCCATCGCACGCAACTCGACCATCGACATGATGGTCCAGATTACCGTCATGGCGTTGAGCCTCGTCGTGGGGATCTTCCTTGCGCGCCTTCTGGGCGACGAGGGGCGCGGCGAGTATGTCCTCGCGACGGCCTTCGCCGGGCAGTTGCTCCTTGGCTTTACAAATTTTGGTGTCGAGACCGCCGCCAGTGTCATGGTGGCGAAGGACCGTTCCACGCTCGCGGGTCTGCACACGCTCCTCGTCATGGGATGCGTGGCAATGGGCGGGCTGCTCCTGGTGCTGTGGTACTTCACCGCGGGATTCTTCATCACCTGGGTCGTCCCCGGGCTTCCTGCGTGGTCGCTGCTTGCGCTCTTTATCGCCCTTCCCTTCTGGATTTACCAGTTCGGGTGCTTCGGCATGCTTATTGGCTTGGGGAGGGTTCGGGACCGCGCGCTGTTTGAGTTGTTCTTTAACGTGGTGCAGAACCTCGTCATTGTGGCGATTCTGGTTCTTGCGGCCATGGGAAGGATCGAGGGTGCCGTGCCGATCCTGGTCGCCTGTTACTACGGAATTGTGGTGCTGGGTTGTCCGTGGATATACATACTGGTTCGACGCGAGGGAATGATTTGGTCCCTTCCCGATGGAGGGATCTACCGAAAATTCGCCCGTTACGGATTTGCCGTGTACGTGGGCAATCTGGGGGCGAACCTTGGCCAGCGCATCGACCAGTATTTCGTCCAGCAGGTCGGTGGCGGGGCCGCCGCCTTCGGTGTCTATACACTGGCGACGGGGCTTGCCGCACGGACGCGGGTGCTTCCCCAGGCCCTCGCAAGGAGCGCCTACGCTCGGATATCCTCCGCCGATGCCCCCGAGGCCGCCCGCCTCACCGCAGCCTGTTTTCGCCAGATGCTCATCCTTGGATTGCTGATTGCCATTGCCGGGAGCCTCGCCAGCCCCCTCATTCCCGTCATCTATTCGGCGGTTTTCGCACCGGCCGTGATTCCGTTTGTTATCTTTCTCTTTGGTCGCCTGGCCGCCAATTGCAGCTGGATGCTTTCCATCTACTTCACCGGTTATCTTGGCAGGCCGGGCATCCCCATGATGATCAACTGGACGGTGCTTCCCCTCCAGGCCATTGGTGCCTGGTTCGCCCTGACGATGGGGGGTCTCGTGGCCGTCGCCATCGTCACCAGCCTCGGGTATTTCCTCGTGTTCCTGATATTTCTGGTGTTGTTTCTTTGGTGGCAAAAGGAGGCGGGCTGGCGGGATCTTTTCCTCCCACGAAGTGAGGACTTCGCCCCGTGGAGGCGCTTCATCAGGCGTCTATACAAGCGGGCGGGGTGAGGCCCTACCGGGTGCGCATCCAGAACGCCGTCACATCATGATCCCGTGACGGGACGGGGAGGCACTCCTTCAGCAGGTCCGCCTCATGCTCCCTGGTCCACCCGCCGGAGAAGATGACCTCCGGCTTTTCCTTTTTGAGGTACTCCAGCAGCAGTTCCTGCCCGCTGCTTCCCTGCTCCAGTTCCTCCCGTGTATAGTTCCGGGGAAGGCGCATTCCGTGGAAGCCAACAAGAACGCCGGGGCCAATGGCGGGGAGGACGTGTTTGAAAAAATGCGCCAGGGGGCCGGCGTCGGTGCCTTCGTGGGGAAGGTCAATGAAGACCAATTCCCCCTCCTGGAGGATGCGGAAGTCATCAACGGGAACGTCCTCAAGCCTGTCTGCGAGGTGGGCATCGACAAACTCAATCAACTCGGCACGCGGTTCGGGATCGATGGCAATAAGCTCGCCGGGCATCATGGCGGAATCCTTGGACGAGCGAATCACCCGGGTTGTATATCCGCAGCCAACCTCCATAATGCGGGAGGGTTCGTAGTGGCCAATGACCGCGAAGAGCACGGCAGCATCGGCGGGATTGCAGTGGGGATTCCCCGTGAAATCCTCCGACTCAAGGAGCCGCAGGAGGCGGTCGAAGGAGTGGGGCGCGAGTATCTTCTCCATGAACTCCCGCTGGCCGGCGGGATTCCAGTCCACCCCCTCGCAATCGAGGAAAATTCCCGCCTTGGAAAAGTCCACCGCGGGTTTCGGCGGGGGAGGGGGTGCTACCTCATCCTGCTTCGATTTTCCGAAAAGTCTGCGTAGAAACGACACGGTGCCTCCCTGTCTATAAGTAAAGCGATCTATTTCTGGGCCAACTGGTTGAGTTCACCGAGGAGCGAGTTCCCGGCGTCGGACCAATTTTCCAGGTTTTTCCGGAAGCTTCCTGCCTCCGCTTCTATTTCGCCAAGGAGAATTCCGATGGAGCGCGTTGTTTCCTCCGGCGAGGGGTTCCCCGGCTGGGAACGCGCCTTGAGAAGTTCCTCCGGAAATTCCAGACCGCGCCACTCCTCCTCCGTCAGGGGGGCGATGCCCTCCTCGTCGAGGCGTTTGTTCAGCTTGGTGAGGACGAGACGACCCTCCGCCTCGCAGTCCTTCACCGCCGGGCCAAGAATCCGGTAGGTGCTGCGGAACGGCACCTTGCGGGTGCGCGCAATCATGTCGGCGACATCGGTGGCATTGAGGAAGCCGATGTCACAGGCCTGGCGCATGGCGGCCTTGTCTATATCCATCTTCCGGAAGACGGCGGAAAAGATCTCGCAGGCCCCCGCGCCATTGTCGGCGGCGTCGAAGACGAGGTACTTCGTCCACTGGGTGTCGCGGTTGTAGCCCGACGGAAGGGCCGTGGCGATGGTCATGAAGGCCTGGACGATGGACTGCGCCACGGCGGCCCGCGAACGGGTTACCTCGGCGAAGTCGGGATTGCGCTTTTGCGGCATGATCGAGCTTCCCGTCACGTGCTCATCACCGAGACGCAACCACGCGCGGGGGGGCGTGGAGAGGAGAATCATGTCCTGGCCAATGCCGGAAAGCTGGCCCATCAATTGGGCCACGGCGAAGGCAAAGCGCGATTCAAGCTCGCCCCGCGACCAGATGCCATCGGCACCGGAGGGCGTGGGATGCTCGAAACCGAGAAGCTGGGATGTCTGTACACGGTCAATGGGCCATGCGGTTCCAAACGACGCCGCCGCGCCAAGGGGACAGGTCTTCAGATCGCGCAGGATCGGTGGCAACTGGCGCACGACACGGAGCAACCGCGGCAGGTAGCTCATCGTCCAATGCCCCCAACTGGTCACCATGGCGGGTTGCCCGTGGGTAAATCCGGGGCACACCGATTCCACATGGGCGCGGGCATGTTCGGCAATATCGGCGGCCAGGGCGGTGATCGCCAACCCGAGACGGGCGGTCTCCTCGCGAAGCCAAAGGCGCATGTCGGTGGCCACCTGGTCATTGCGCGAGCGGGCCGTGTGAAGGTGCCCCGACACATCGGAACCAGCGATTTCCCCCACGGCAATTTCCAGGGACATGTGGATGTCCTCGGCGCTGGGGAGAAGGAAATCCTCCCCGGCGGCCATGCGCTCCTGAATCTGGAGAAGGGCCTTCGCCAGGGGGGCGGCTTTTTCCGTGGGGACGATCCCCGTGCGGTGGAGCATGAGAAGGTGGGCGGCATTGGTGCGCAGGTCGTAGGGCGCCAGACGCTTGTCGGCGGCCTCGCGACCCACCACGTCATACCCGGCACAATAGCCGATGTTGAGTTCTGCCAGGGCGGCCTCGCCCACGCGCTTGCTCCAGACCGGTGCGGGACTGCTGCTCATCGCGGAATCCACCTCGTGTTGAAAAATCGTGTTGGTTAAAAAAGACCCGGGAGCGGCCATGCTGGCACCGACTCCCGGGTCATGACTGTCACCTGCCGGGGAGCGCGATCACTCCTCGAAGATGGCCCCGTCGTGAAGGAGGGGGATCTTCTCCTCAATGTGCGACTGGACGGCCTTGATGAAGCTTTCCACCTCGGTGGCGGTCAGGTCGTAGGCATCCTCGGGAAGGGTGTTGATGTCGACTTCCACACCCATGGCGAGATCGGCGCGGCGATCATCGTTGGAGCGCAGCGGCTTGACACGGACCCAGCGGTTCACCGCGCGGTCCCCATCAAGGGTCTGCTTGGAAAGGGCCTGGATGTTGAGCTCGAGAAGACGATCACCGAAGTGATTGCTCGAAAGCAGGGTCTTCTGCATGCGCTGGTTGGCCGAAGCGCCCAGGTGGGCAAACATCTCGGCGAAAACACCGATGCGGGTTGCTGTCGCCCCGTAATTCTCGCTGAAAACGCTCTGGACCTTCATGGCGGCGGGAATAAAGGACGCAAAGGACTCGGCAATGCCGAGGGGCTTGAGACCCTTCTGGGGGCCGCCCGTGTCGACCACTTCACCGGGAAGCATGCGGAACTGCAGCTTGGTGGGGGCGACTTCCAGAACCATACGGCCGTCAGCGGCGGAAAACACCGCCTGGGGCTGGTCCTTGGGGGCATTCTTGGGGACATTCTGGGCGACGCGGGGCTGGCCGTCGAACTCCGGAAGGCGCCAGGGAAGCTGCTCTGCCAGCTTCGCGAAATCGGTCACATCGAGCTTGCGAAGGAAAAGCCCGAGGAAAATCTGGGGTACTTGGAATTTAGCAGTCATGGAATCTCAACGTTCAAATAGGGTCTGGGAGAACCTTCCCCCCGTGCTTGCCCGGGAAGCGGTCCTCGGTACAAATGCGGTTGATACCCCAACGGACCAACGGGGTGCTCCGCAACCCCAAATGTGTGTGAAATCCTCGTGACCTCCAACTTGCAGGGGAAAAGTGTACTTATGTGGCGGGACTCCGGTTCTTTACGGTTGGGGGGGAGGGAAGCGGGGGAGGGGGGTGATATCTTGAGGATATCCGAAATAAAGCTGAACACCGTACAATGCTCAGGCGATCAACAGGGAGGCATTCCCAATGGATCCCCTTTTTGAATGTTCCCAAGAGGAATCGCGGTGCGCAGGATTTTCTCGCGAAGGTGGGGCGAAAGGCCGCCAGGAGTGAGCACCTGAACCGGGTAACCAAGCAGATCCGCGAGTTCCTGTTCGAGCCCGATGGCGTCGAGAAGCGTCCGCCCCTGCTCGAATTCCACCAGCAAATCGAGATCGCTCTCCGACCGCTCCTCGCCACGCGCCCTGGAACCAAAGACACGCACCTTCAGCGCCCCATGGCTTGAGGCGATACGAAGGATTTCCTGCTGAGGGAGGGCGGTAGGCTTGTTTATCTGGCTCATGGATGGTAAACCGGGCGTTTCGGTGTTTGTACTCCCACCGACACCTGCATGGTCGCCGGATTTCACCCCGGATTGCAACCCCATACCGGACTGCCTTACCCGATACCGGCCGGCTTTTCCACCCGGCCCCGGCAGGGGCAACACATCTCGTAGCCCACCTTTTCAAAGGTGGGAAATTGGTGGGATCCCCCATCCCACCCCGGTGAGGGGTGGAACAGGGGACATGACCCGCACTATTTTATCGGTCTGATTTGGAGGAGTTTCACGCTTGACTTCCGTTCAACAGGCAAAAATAATTCGCCCAACCACTTCGCCCGCACCCTCAAAATGCGGTTACAATTCCAGGGTATTGCGGGAACTGTTGAAGCATGAAAGGAAGTAAAGGCCGTGCGGGGCGATTTGATTTAGAGGTCGTATGCTTTCCCGCGACTCGTGACCAATGGAAAACTGGAGCACCGCAACAAGGAGTATATGCCAGAGGCGAGCCGATGTAATTGTGCTGCGACCAGGTCCCCCAAATTTTAAGTGAGAAAAGCGCCAACCAATCTGAGAGAGAATAAAGTTTTATGGGATCAATAGACCGTCAAAACCTTTTTGAAAGAATTTTCAAGGAACACTTGAAAATCGAAACCTATTCTAAGTCGATAGATAGTCTTTACAGCCCTCGATCCCGATCTCGTATAAATTACAAGCCTTACTACCAGCGCAATTATGTGTGGGATAACAACAAGGCGTCTTACTTTATCGAAAGCATACTTCTTGGTACTGAGATACCTCCACTGATTTTTTTTGATAACAATGTGGGCATTGAAATAATTGATGGTCGACAGCGATTTGAGACGATTTTGAGGTTTATGTCGAATAGATTTAAACTGTCGCCAAAAGGCGTAAGTGTCCTCAAGCAATTGAAAAAACGCGATTATGATGATATCGCGAAGCTAGATAAAGAGATCATCAACAGTTTTCTGGATTCTAAGCTGCGCATTATTGAGTTTAAGCTGGTAAATGAGCCTCCTCTCGATAAATATTTAGAAGATAGAGTCAAGAAAGAAATATTTTCTCGCTACAATTCTGGCATAACCCCATTGAGACGTTCCGAAATAGATAACGCAATCTACGATGATGACGACTTGACCAACACGTTCAAGGATGCACTGAAGAATTTTCCGGGTGACAAGATGTTGATATATAATCTTTTTTGTAGGAAAAGGACTGCTGGACCTGAGATCCCTTCCGAAGGAGTGATTTTATCTTTTATTAGGCGTAGTTTAATATTGCCTCTCTTTCCCATAAATTACTATGCACGAGGAACAGATAGGCCTGATATGTTTGCCAAGCTTTATGATGTTTTTGCTGATCGCTCTGTCGACAAGGAGGACGAAATTGTAAAGGATTTTTTCTCGAAAGTTAGGCTGATAGGTAAGGTGCAAGAGTACTCGGAATTAAATGGTCTCGATTGTAATCGTCTTGCATTCGAATGCATCTTATGGGGTTTGGGTGTACTTGAGCAAGAAGGTATCAAAATGCCAGCCGATGATCAATTCATTGCGAATATAGCAATGCACATACATGAGAATTATGATGCATACACCACAGAAGATTCCGCTTTCCATGGGAAGGTCATGGAGCGTTTCAAGGCAACTGCCGATTTTTTTAATGACAAGCTCAACTGTGATACCAGTGTCTATATTGTAGCTGATAGCGAGTCCAAGGTGCGTATTAAAGATCTCAAAAAACCCGAGGATGCAATCACGCGGCTCTCTGAGCTCGAAGGCTTAAGGCTAAACAAACCCGAACCATCAAGGAATTCAATAGAAGACATCGTTCGATTGATGCGAAGGCGGAAGTTTCTTGTTCGCCCCACTTACCAGCGGCAAGAAGTTATAAATCCATCGAAGTCATCTGCCATTATTGAGAGTATACTTCTTGGTATCACATTGCCAGCTGTTTTTATTTACAAGCGAATTGACGGTGTGTCTGAAGTCATTGATGGGCAGCAAAGGATTTTGACTCTCCTTGGTTTCATTGGTGAGGAGTACGTAAATGAAAAGGGAAAGAGTGCCTTTTCTAGTAATCATAAATTCAGCCTAAGGAAGCTTCGCATCCTAAAAGAGCTGTCTGGAATGAAGTTCGACCAGATCGATGAGTCTTTAAGAGAGAAGATTTATGATTTTCAGCTCTATGTTGTAGAGATCGACGAAAAGCAAAACCCGAATTTCAACCCCATCGACTTGTTTATCCGACTAAATGACAAGCCGTTTCCGATAAGAGAACACTCTTTTGAAATGTGGAATTCTTGGGGGGACATAGACATAATTAACCCTATCAAAGATTTGGCTAAGGGCTCCCGGGACTGGTTTTATGTAAGAAAAATCCGTGGGGGAAAAGATCGCGATCGCATGGAAAATGAAGAGGTCTTGTTGTCGCTGGCGTACGCTTCGTATCTTGATTCAGTCGATTCAAAGACTAAGGTTTTCGATATTTTTCAAAAGACTGACCGGATAAACCTGCGATTAAGCAACAAAGGGGCTATAAGTTCGGTTCTTCAGCAACTTGCTGAAGATGACAGTGGTAAGAAAGAAGCATTTTTGAGATCTATTAAGGAGGTTAGGGGGTTCATGAAAAAAGTCAAATATATTTTGCTGGATCAAGACAAGGCTAAAGATCAACTATTCGAATATCTGAAGTTGGAATTGGATGAAATGTTCAAGAGTGGAAAGGACAGGCGCTCTGCACGCAGGACAAGGCAAGATATGTATGTGCTATGGCTCCTGCTGTCAAAAATTAATTTCGAGATGGTTAAATACCATCGAATCGAAATGAAAAAACATGTAAAGGAAATATTTGCTCGGCTTAAGAACATCCCTGAAGATTTGCAAGCTGATAATTTAGGCCTTCTTCGATTTGAAAAAGACTTGGAGGCATTTTCCGAAAAATACTCAGTTGATGAACGAAGCTTGCGGATATCAGAAGATGAGAAGGCAAAAATGATAAAGGAGCAGGGAAATAGGTGCTCTATCTCAGGTGTGCCTGTTTTTCTTGGGGATGACATCGAAATAGATCATAATGAACCTTTGGGGATTGGTGGAAAGGACAGTCATGAAAATCTTGGGGTTTCGCAAGCGGATGCAAATCGCTCCAAGGGGGTTAGGAATTAACCCGGACATACGACTTTGTCCCACGGCTTTATTGTCTTGTGGTGCTCGCGACAGTTGTGTTGCCACTGCGAATTAACTCAGTCCCCCCCCCTCAAACCTTCCCCACCCCTGAAAAGTCTCATCTGGGGCGTATTGCTGGTGTTGATTTTACCCGGAGGCCTTCATGAGTTCCCGTTTTGCCCAACTGATCGGCATGATTTTACCTGCCGTGCTGCTTATTTTGGTACCCACTCCCGGGCGTTCGGATGCCACGGGTGCCCTTGATTTTGCCTGGGAAAAGGAGCTGCCGGCTGAATATGTCGGCCCCAATGCGGCCCTGACTGTTTACAATTTGCGGCTGGTGGGGGTGCGGACGGGGGCCGGGGGGCCGGAGGTGCATCGGGCGATTATTCGGCGCGATGGACGCCTTTCCGAGATTTCACCCCTCTCCAATGAGGGCCTTCCGGCGGAATTTGTCCCCAGCGCCATTGCCGCCAGCGAAGGCACCGGCTCGATTTTTATCGGAGGGGAGCTTGAGGGCGCACCGGCGGTCTTTCGCGCGGAAGCCTCCTCCAGTGCCGAGGTGGGCACTTGGGAGCAGCTTCCCGCTTTTCCTGGCGAACCCGACCCGCCCCATTCCCGGCTCCTTTATCTTCAGGCTCGTAGCACCTACGTTTACGCCTTCACCGAGCGGACGGTTCCCGGCGGCTTTGCCAATGGAGGGTGGGCCGCCCATGGGGGTGTTCCGCGGGATAATTTTGAATGGCATCCGATTCCTGTCCCCGAACGTCCCCGCACCGGTCACGCCATCCTGATGACGGCGGATCACCTGATTCTGGCGGGAGGGCAATATGTGGATCCCGATACCGGCCAGGCCACCGACCCCGCCCCCCGGTGCGCCGCATCAGGGTATGAGGGGA
>JAFIGB010000456.1 GCA_020831705.1 Candidatus Sumerlaeia bacterium
CCTCGATGGTGGCGGGGGGCGGTATCTTTTCCAGCGCCTCGACCAGATGATGGAGGACATGGCAATGTGGGTGGCAAATGCCATGGAGCATCTCCCCTTCCGCCCCGTTGCGGAGGAGGTTGTTTTTGGCAGCCGTGGTCCCCTGCCGCCCATTCGTATAGACAGTGGGCCGGATTCTCCGGAGGTGGTGCTTCGTGGCCAGCTGGACAGGCTGGATGTGGTGCCGAATGGCGATGCCGCCGTGGTGGTTGACTACAAGCTGCACCGAAAAACCTTCGACTACCGCCGGTGGGAATGCGGGGAGGCCCTTCAGTTGCCGATTTACCTCCTGGCTCTTGCGGAAAGTGAGTGGGAAGGCCGCCCGCTCCGGCCAATGGGGGCGCTATACGCGGGGATTGTGGCGAAGACCCTGGAGGAAAACACGTTCTCGGACCGGGCCTACGAGGGAATCATGAATCACGACTACCTTGAAGGCATCTTTCCCGGCGGAACCCCGTGGAAAACGCCCCCTCTTGGGCGATCCGGAAACGACCCCCGCAAGGGACCAACCCGGTACGGTCCCCATGTCGTTGGGCGTGAATTCGACGCCCTTTTGGAGCGTACGCGTGCCATCATTACAAGCCAGGCCCGGGACATCCTGGCCGGCTGTATAGACGTGGCCCCCTCCCGACATGGAACGATGACCGCCTGCGCCATCTGTTCCGCGAGGCCGGTCTGCGGCATTGACTACCGACTGAACAAGGCCCGCCACCGGGTCGACAGGGACCGTGTGGCCATCCTGGCGGACCTCCGGGGACCGGAGGATGACGGCACATGAAGTTTACCCCCAGCCAGCAGGCCGCCATCGACATTACGGGAAGGAACCTGGTTGTCTCCGCCGGGGCCGGATCGGGGAAGACGGCAACGCTTATCGAGCGTATATACAGACTGGTTACGGATCCCGGCGAACCCCGTCGTATTGACCAGCTTCTCGTGGTCACCTTCACCCGTGCTGCAGCGGGGGAAATGAAGGAACGACTGGTGGCACGCTTCCGCGAGGCCCTTGCGGATGACGGACTTTCGGGGGACATGCGGACCCATATCGAGGAGCAACTCTACAATCTCCCCAGCGCCTCCATTTCCACGATCCACTCCTTCTGTTTGGACTTGATCTCCAGTTTTCCGAATCTAGCCGGGTTGGCGCCGGGGTTCGAATTGATGGCGGTGGAGGAGGCGCGTTTGCTCCGGCGCGACTTCCTGGTCGACAAAATCGCGGAGTCCCTCAACGAGGACAATGAAACCGCCCGGTGCCTTCGCCGGATCCTGGACGTCCGTGACCCGCTTTCGGGAATGGATACGCTCGTCAAGCAATTATCGAAAATCCATGAGTTCCTCGATGCCCTCGTGGACCATGAAGGGCTCCTTGCCCGCCAGGAGCAACTTGCCGATCCGGCCAATCCCGCGACCAATCGCCTCCTTTCTGATTATCTGGAGGCCATGTTGCAGCAGGTTCGCGGGCGGATCGCACCGCTGTTGGCCTTTGATCCGGGAAGCCTCAACGAGAAGTTTCGCGAGCAACTGGAGCACCTTCGCGCGCTTGATGGACAACTGGCCGGCCCGATACCGGTCGAAAGAATACCCTCCCTTCTGGAGCTTCTGAGTCTTCCGGCCCTTTCCCGAAAGAAAATGGAGGAAAGCGATGCCGACCTCCAGTTCAAGGAGATACGCACGGAGGTGATGGGTGTTCTTCGTGATATACGGAAGGAGCTGGCGGTGCTCGTTCCGGAAGAACTTCCGACGCTCCTTCAGTTGTCCTCCGACTTGTCCCTGGAACTCCTGCGGGGACCGGGCATCGCCTGGAATCGCGAGCACTTCGAACTTCACATGTCGATGCGCAAGCTGACCTTCAGCCATCTCGAAAAAATCTCCCATCGCCTCCTTCATGATATACCTGAATCGGAACGGATTCGCGCCTGGTACCGGGAACGCTTCACGGATGTGCTGGTGGATGAATTTCAGGACGTGAATGAGCTGCAGGATGCGATTATTCGCGCCATTTCACGCGATGGAGGGGACGGACTTGGGGGGAATCGGTTCTTCGTTGGGGACGTCAAGCAATCCATCTATCAATTTCGCCAGGCCGACCCCACGCTGTTCCTTCGTCTTCTGGATGATGCGTTTCCCCACGGTGGCGACGATCTCCTGCCGCTGGACACCCGTATAGACCTCGTGGAGAACTTCCGTTCCTCCCCGCGCCTCCTGGGGGAGATGAACCAGTTGTTCGAGCGGATCCTCCTTCGTGAGACCGCAGGGGTGGATTATCGGGATGGCCACGCCTTCATTCCCGGCCGGAAGGATATTCATCCCGAGCGGGAGCCGAGCTTTTCCCTTCATCTTGTCGACAAGAAGGTCAGTGGCGATTGGGAGGACGAGCAGGACACCCTTGCCGAGGCGGCCCTTGTGGCGAATCGCATCAGCGAGCTTGGCCCGCCCTGGCGGGATCACACGATCCTTTTACGCTCCACCCGTGGCACCGCACCGGCATTGATCGAGGCCCTCGCGACGCAGGGGATTCCCGTCTATTGCGAGGCGCGCATCGGGTTCCTTGCCGCCGTGGAGGTTATTGAGTTCCAGTCAATACTCCGGGCAATTTCCAATCCCTTCCATGACATGTCCTTTCTGGGGATGCTGCGGGGGCCGGCATTTCGTTGGAGTGATGATGACCTCCTTGCCCTGCGCATGATCTCCCGGGAATTATTGTATATACAACTTGTCGAGGCCGCCGCCGGGGACGGGGATCATCCCCTTTCCGAACGCTCCCGGCAGGTGCTTGAAACCCTTGCCCGATGGCAGGAGTGGGCCACGCGCCAATCCATGGCGGATTTCTTTGCCCAGTTGATGGACGACATCGACCTCCTTGATGCGGCGTCCACCCGTCCGGGCGGCGACCAGCGGCGGCTCAATCTGGAATTCCTCCTGGAGCGCGGCCGCCAGTTTGATCGCTTCTCGCGCAAGGGGCTTGATGAGTTCCTCCGCTTTCTCGATGACCTGATTGAAAATGGGGAGGATTTCGCCCCGCCGTCCCCCCTTTCCGACGACGCCGATGTCGTCCGCATCATGACCATTCACGCCTCCAAGGGAATGCAGTTCCCCCTTGTCTATATCCCCTTCCTTGGGAAGCGCTTCAACGAGGAGGACCTGCGCAGCCCCTTCCTTCATGACAGGGAGATCGGCTTGGCATCCTCGGTGACGGATATACAGATGCCGGAGGAAACCACGCCGCTGCTTCATCGGCTTTTCCGAAATCACCTGCGAAAGAAGCTCATTGCCGAGGAACTTCGCCTTCTATACGTCGCCCTGACCCGCGCCCGGGAGGGGGTGATGGTTACGGGAACGACCGGTGGCCTTGAGAAGCTCAACGCCCAACCTCGGAGCGGCATGATATCCCCGGCACGTATTCATTCGGCTGGCAATGCCCTCGACTGGCTGGTTGCCCACGGTGCCCTTCGGTTTCCCGATGCCGACTTCATGCGGTCGGGAACCATCGCTGCTGACGGGATTGCCAGTCTGGTGGTTCACCGCGGGGAGCAACTTGCGTCCCTCCAGCCCGACTTCCTTGGCGACGGCACCAATGAGGATCAGCCGCCGCTTTCCACGGAGTTCCTGACGAAGTTCCATGCGGCGGCCACGCGTATAGACGCCCTTCATGCCCTTGGAACGCCGGATGCCCTGCGGGCGAAGGTTTCCGTAACCGAGTTGAAGAGGACGTATGACGCCTCCCGCGATCTCGAGACCCCTCCCTATCATGCCGCCCTCGACGAGGAGGGCACCGAACGGGAACTGGAGTTGCCGCCGATCCTCCGGGGTGAAAAGCGTGCCACGGGTGCCCAGCGGGGCCAGGCCGTCCACCGCTTCCTTGCCAACTGCGACCTTCTTGCCATCGGGCGTGGTGAGCGACGGCTGACCGAGGAACGGGATCGGCTGGTCGCGGAGGAGGTCCTGACCACGGAGGAGGCACGTCTGGTTTCCCTTCCTGGCATTCAGTGGTTCTTCAACAGCAAACTGGGGAAGGAGGTCCTTGGGCACGGTGCCGAGGTCGAACGCGAGCGGTCGTTCATCGTTCGCATTGATGCCCGGGAAATTGATCAGGCCCGGGACGGCGAGGACATCGTGATCCTCCAGGGGGTGGCGGATCTTCTTTACCGGACGAGTGCGGGGTGGGTCCTTATCGACTTCAAGACGGATTACTGTGGCGAGGCGGGGGAGAAGGTGGCGGCGCTGGCGAAGGGGTACACGCCCCAGTTGTGGCTTTATCGGCTTGCCATCGAACGGGCCCTGGGGGGGACCATTGCGGCTTCGTGGCTGGTGTTCCTCCATGGGCGGGAAAACTGGCTCGTGGAGGAGGCGGAAAACCAGGAGGCTGCCTGGCAGGAAATCGTTCGAGCGGGTGCGATTGAGCGTTGATGGAACCCGCTGCTTGACACCCCAAGGCGTAGGCTCTTGACTCTCCAAGGTCAAAGGCCCCGATTGTGCCGATCCCAACCCCAAACGTGAAGAGGCTGTCTGCCCGATGAATATCCATGAATATCAAGCGAAGGAACTCCTGGCCGGTTACGGCGTGCCCACCCCGAAGGGGAAGGTTGCCAACTCGGTGGAGGAGGCGGTCGCGATTGCAGGAGACCTGATGTGCTGGCCACTGGTGGTCAAGGCCCAGGTGCATACCGGAGGCCGCGGGAAGGCCGGTGGTGTGAAGGTCGTCAAGGACCTTGAAAGCTTGAAGGCAGCCACGAAGGCGATTCTTGGGCTCGATATCAACGGCCACACCGTCCACAAGGTGCTCATTGAGCCGGGTGTGGACATCAAGCAGGAGATTTACCTCGGGGTGATCCTCGACCGCGCCTCCCAGCGCCCCATCATGATGGCAAGCGCCGAGGGCGGCGTGGAAATCGAAGTTCTCGCGGAGGAACGCCCGGAAGCGATCCTCAAGCTGCCGATTCCCCCGACCTACGGGGTGCGCCCCCATCACATGCGCCAGGTGGCCTCGTTCCTGGGAATTCCCCAGACGGCGATGAAGTCCTTCACCCAGATCTTCAACGGCCTCACGAAGTCCTTCTACGAAAAGGACATGTCGCTGGCCGAGGTCAATCCGCTGGTCATTACCGGTGCTGGTGATGCGATTGCGTGCGATGCGAAGATCAACTTCGACGACAACGCCCTTCCCCGCCATCCTGATGTGGAAAGCCTCCGTGACAACAACGAGGAGGAACCCCTTGAGGTCGAGGCCCGGGAGAAGTCGCTCAATTACGTCAAGCTCGACGGCAAGATTGGTTGCATCGTCAATGGTGCCGGTCTCGCCATGGGGACGATGGATATTGTGAAGCACTTCGGTGGTGAGCCGGCGAACTTCCTGGATATTGGTGGCGGTGCGAAGGCCCAGCAGGTTGCCGAAGCCCTTCAGCTGATCACCAGCGATCCTGCCGTGAACACGATCTTCTTCAACATCTTCGGTGGCATTGTTCGTTGCGACCTCGTTGCGGAGGGCATCCTCACCGCCCTTTCCCAGCTTCCCGACTTCGATTACCCCATTGTGATCCGTCTTTCCGGTACCAATGAGGAAAAAGCCCGCCAGATGCTTGAAAACACCGACCTGCACATCGCCGAGACAATGTCCGATGGTGCCAGGAAGGCCGTCGAACTCAGCAATCGCTAGGATACCCTGATGTCGAATTCCAATCCCCCCGGACCGGGCCCATCCAACCCGGGAAACAGTGGACCTTTCTCCCCCATTGGGGGGGATCCGTTTCACGGGGGGGGCATGGTTCCCGGCCAACAACCAAACAGCGCCAAGACCCTCGCCTGGCTGACCCTCGGCACCGCCCTTTGGTCCTTCGTTTGGGGCTTCATCATGCTCCTTCTGTGCGGTTGGTGTTGTTTCCTTCCCATGACCATTTATCAGTTCATTGTTGCCGTGGCGGGGACGGTTCACGGCACCCGCATGCTGGCGAACAACCGCATCCCGCCATCGGGTGGACTGACGGTGGCCTACATCGTCTGTATTATTAATCTCGATGTTCTTTCCCTTTGCTCCGGTATCGTCCAAAGCACCCTTCGAAACGATGAACGTGTCCGTGCGTGGTATCGAATTCCCTAGAATCGCGGGTTGAATCAATGATCGAAAAGCTCCTTGTAAACGGGCGTTTTGTTGTACCCAATGGTCAACTTGCCGCCGATTGTGTTGCCATATCGCACGGTCGGATCGTTGCCGTTGGGAGCAGGGAAAAACTGAATCAGTTTTGCTGTTCGAAAACGGAGCGGTTCGACCTCGATGGGGCCACGGTGATCCCCGGTCTTGTCGACGCCCACATTCACTGGTGCTGGACGGCGTTGATTCTGGAGCAGGCGAATCTCATGGACCTGACAAGTCTTTCGGCTTGTCTCGATGTCGTCTCGAAATTCGTTGCGAATGTACCGGAAGGAAAATGGGTGCGGGGCCGGGGCTGGTCCCAAAGCGCCTGGAAGGACACCGGCGGTGCCTTCCCTTCGGCGGCGGACCTTGATCGTGTGGCCCCGAATCATCCCATGGTTCTTTCTTCCCGATGCGGCCACGCCCGCTGGGCGAATTCTCTGGCCATGAAGCTGGCCGGTGTTGGCCCCTCCACGCAGGACCCCGAGGGAGGCTCCATCCAGCGCGACGAAAAGGGAAACCCGACGGGGATTTTCTTCGAATCGGCCATGGACCTCATTGAGGAGGTGGCTCCTCCCCCCACGGTGGAGGATATTGCCCGACTGATGGAGAAGGCGCAGGAGATTGCCTGGTCGCAGGGTTTGACCGGTGTCCACGATTACGACGGTCCCCAGGCGCTACGTGCGATGCAACTTCTCCGGGAGCGGGGGCGCCTTGGTGTTCGTATTCTCAAGAATATCAATGATCCATACATCCACCACGCCCAGGATTTGGGAATTCGCTCGGGCTTTGGAGATGAATGGATTCGCATCGGCGGCCTGAAGATGTTTTCCGATGGGGCCATTGGCTCGCTGACGGCCCTGATGCTGGAACCCTACGCCGAGGATCCCGACAATTACGGGATCAGGTGCATGGAACCGGAAGTCATGGAGCGGTTTGCCATCGAGGCCACACGCCAGGGGCTTCCTTCCACCATCCACGCCATCGGTGATCTTGCCATGCGCGAAGTCCTCGACGTCCTCCAAGCCGTCCGCGAGGAGGAAGCACGTCTCGGAATTCCCCGCGAGGCCCGCCGCCATCGCATCGAGCACGTCCAGGTGGTCCATCCCGATGATGTTCATCGGTTGGGCGAACTGGATATCATCGCCTCCATGCAGCCGATCCATGCCACGTCGGATTACCCGATTGCCGATCGTTATTGGGGGAAGCGTT
The DNA here is from genome assembly GCA_020831705.1 of Candidatus Sumerlaeia bacterium. GTDB lineage: Bacteria > Sumerlaeota > Sumerlaeia > SLMS01 > SLMS01 > JAFIGB01. Next base: position 7,376 of record JAFIGB010000456.1, read on the forward strand.
CCGCGCTGGCGTATAATCCCAAGGCCCAACTCGATGCGGGGGCGCGGCTTGCCTTCGGGTCAGACAGTCCGGTGGAACCCTTCGACCCCCTTGTTGGAATTTATTCCGCCGTGACCCGGCGCCGTCTTGATGGAAGTCCCGGCTCGGAAGGCTGGTATCCGGAGGCTCGGATTTCAGTGAGCGAGGCGCTTCGGGCCTACACGGAGGGTCCTGCATGGGCCGCTGGCTTGGAAAACTGCTCCGGCTCCGTCAAGCCGGGGTACTTGGCAGACCTGACGGTTCTCGACAAGAATCTTCTGGAGGTCTCCGGCGAGGAGATCCCGTCCATCAAGGTGCTCGGGACGATGACCGGTGGCCAATGGCGATGGGGCTGCTGGCACGAGAAGTAGGTAGAATCCATGCCCGGCGGCCTTGAGGCGTGGTTTTTGCGCTTGCACGACAAGGTTGTGAGCGACGACGTTTGGAGCAGACGGATTGACCAAATGTGGTCGTATGTTTTTCTGATGGGGGAGCCACGCATTTGATCTCGGAAACGTGTTTTTTTAGACAGAAGCTGAAACTGCTGGGGGCGTCACTCGTCCTTGTTGGTCTCGTGTGTTCAAATGGATGGGCGGACGACGACCCTTTTGCCGCTCCATTCAGCAATGGCGATCAAGGTGAGGTGGAAGATCCCTTCGCCGCACCTTTCGACGATCCCTTTGCTGCACCCGATGATTCAGCGGTTCCCGAGGATCCCTTCGCTGCGCCCGATTCCCCCTTCGATGACCCTTTCGGAGAAACTCCGGATGATCCCTTCGCCCCTCGCACCGAGGAAAGGGCCACCCCCACACCCACACCGACTGCAACCCCGCTTCCCCGTGTCGCCATTCCCCGTGTTTCCGTTCAGGAGGGGCGCTTTGACATCCGGGGCATTTACGTCACCAGCACCGGTGCCGGGATTCAGGATACCGGCCAGGTTCTCCGTCTCGCGCGCGACGTGCAGGCAGCCCGTTTCAATCGTGTCTATGTGGAGGTGCGCACTACCGCCGGTGTCGCGTATCCCTCGCAGATTGAGCCATCGCTCGGCTTCATCAACCGTGCCTTCCCCAGCCCGGTGCAATTGCTCCGGGATGAACTGGGCGACGGCGTGGAAATTATCGCGGTCGTGGATCTCCTTGCGGTCTATAACTCCGCCTCGGGCTCGCGCCCTCCGGAGGGCAACCCCGCCGGACGATTCCCCGAATACGTGAACCAGTCGGTTGATGGTCGCTCCATTGCCCCCGACAACCTTGTCTATCTCGACCCGGGCAATCCCGAGGCGCGTCGCTATCTTTCCGGCGTTATCTTTGAGATCATGCGGACGATTCGCCCCGACGGGATTCTCTTCCGCAATGCCCATTACCCGAATAATACATTCGGATACAGCGACGAGGCCGTCAAAATATTCCGTGAAACCGTTGGTGGCTCGGGGCCTCCACAGCCCGATGATCGCACCTGGTCCGCATGGCGCCGTGCCCAGCTCACGGAGTTGTTCCGGGAAATGCGCGAGGCCATCGACCTTGTTGATCCTGCCGCCAGCATGGGTGTCCTTGTCCCCGGTGCCGAGCGACCTCCCACAAGCTGGAACGACTACCTTTCAACGGCTGATTACTCCCAGTTGATGATGGACTGGATTCGCTGGTCCCGTGAAGGTGTTGTCAACGAGGTCACCATTCGGTATCATTACCGTAATGTTCCCCAGGACGATGGCCTTCGCCGCTGGGTGGATTTCCTCAACAGCAATGTTGGCAATGCCCGCCCGGTGATGTACTTCAGCGGCCAGCGCAATACCAGCCAGGGGTTGCGGCACATGTTTGACCGTGCACGTGCTTTTGGTGTCGGCACCCTTCTGCATCATTACTCCGATCCGGCGCGTGACTACTCCCCGGGCTTTTTCCCCAGTGTTCCCAACGTGCTTTACAGGGGGCGCTTCGGCAATCCCCTCGCACGCCGTGCATTGACGGGCACGGAGGAATCCCGCGAGTTCTCCCGGATGTCGTCCCCACCGCCGACGTATCGGGTTGAAGTGGCGGATGCCAACCTCCCCTTCAACTGGCAGGAGGACTCCAGCCCCGACATCAGCTCGCTCCGTTTCACCAGTCCGACCCCGGTTCCCACACCGACGCCTGCTCAGGCGATGCGCCCCGAGCAAATTCTTCGTGAGATTACGCTGACATCGGGGAGGAGTTTCGAAGCAGTCGTCATCGAATTTTCGCCAACCCAGTTGACGCTCCAACCTCCCGACGGGGTTCCGCTGACACTTTCGCGCCAGGTCATTCGCAATATCGAGCCACCCCTAAATGGAAGGTGACGCCCACTGGATGCAACGGGCGCTGGGTCAGGCCCGCCTTGCCATTCAACGGGGCGACGTTCCCATCGGCGCCGTCATCGTCCACGAGGGTGAAATCATCGGCGCCGGCCATGACAGCAAGGAAGGCACCCACGATCCCACCGCCCATGCGGAGATCATGGCGATGCGTCAGGCAGCATCCCATTACGGGGATTGGCGGCTGGAGGGCTCGACGCTTTACGTAACCCTCGAACCATGCCCCATGTGTGCCGGTGCCATCATTCAGGCCCGGGTGGCACGGTTGGTTTTCGGCGCTCCCAACAAGCGGTGGGGTGCCGCGGGGGGGACGGTTGACCTTCTCAAGCCCGGACTTTTCAATCACGATGTCGAGGTCGTCGCCGGAGTTTTGGAGGAGGAATGCGCGGCCCTTCTGAGGGCTACATTCCGTTCCTGGCGCCTGGCCCGATCCACAACAAAAACCCCCATGGAGGAGCCCACGAGATGAGTGGTCGCATTCTGGTCCTCGATGACGAGGAGAAAATGGCGACGCTGTTGGCGCGCTCCCTGGGGCGTTCCGGTTACGATGCCACGCCGTGCTTCAGCGCTGCCGAGGCGCTGGAACATCTCAAGAAATCCTCCTTCGATGTTCTGGTGACCGACCTGCGCATGCCCGGCATGGATGGCTTGGAGATCCTTGAGCGGGCCAAGATCATCGACCCCGGTATTGATGTCATCCTGATGACGGCTTATGCCTCGGTGAACACCGTTCGCGAGGCCCTCAAGCGCGGTGCCGTGGATTATCTGGAAAAGCCGGTGAGCGCGGAGGAAGACCTCAAGCCGCTACTGGAGAAGCTCCTGCGCGGTACCGGCAATCGCCCGGAGAAGGAACCAGCCAAGCCGACCG
>JAFIGB010000019.1 GCA_020831705.1 Candidatus Sumerlaeia bacterium
GGCCCCGTTGCGGCGGGGGGGGGTACCCCCCCCCCCCCGGGCAACCGGGGTAACACGGTGCTGGCGTTCCCGGGGGCAGGATTTGCCATTGCGCCGGTTGGGGTCTGGCTGGCCTTGTCAGCGTCCCGGTTGCCTGGCACCGGTCACCATGAATCCGGATGGCTCCGTTGTCCCTTCACAAGCTTCCCCTCTTTTTTCTTCCGATACTCCTTCTGGTGCTGGTATCGCCTCTTTTGGGGCAACCACGGGCCACCTTTCCCCGCGATGGCGTTCTGATCACCGGTGTCAATATCACCGGGACGGAGCGGGTCACTCCCGCGACCATTGCCGGTGTGATGAGCCTACGCGAGGGGTCCCGCTTCACACGGGAGGCCTGGCGCCGCGACATGGAGTCGATTATCGGGCTGGGAACGCTCGATCCGCTGGAAACCCGCATCCTCTGGGAGGAGGCGGGCGAGGGGGAAATCACCCTCACCGTGGTGGCGAAGGAAAACCCCGTTGTTGCCTCGATTACGATCGTGGGGAATGTCCGGGTTTCCGAGGACGCCCTCCGTGCCCAGCTTGATTATCGCGAGGGGCAGATTTCCCCCACGATTCTGGAGACCTCGACACGGCGCAACATTCAGAATTTTTACCGCGACCAGGGCTTTCGCAGGGTCCGCGTTCACGTGAAGGTCTCCCCCGCTGTCACCGAGGGGGAAATCGATGTGCTGATCACCGTGGAGGAGGGCGAGCGCATTCGGATTCGCCGGGTTCACCTCCGGGGTAACGACCAGTTTAATGACTTCATCATGAAGCAGCAATTGATCAACTCGCCGGGGTTGCTGTTTTTCTCCAATTACTTTGACGAGATGGCGCTGGAGGACGATCTGGCGATCATCCGCCAGAAGTACCGGGACGAGGGTTTCCTGGATGTACTCGTCCGCCTGGGGGAAGTTGACTACGACCAGGAACGGAAGGATGTCAGCCTCGAATTCATTATTGATTCAGGACCCCGCTACCGGGTGGGGGAAACGCGTGCGGAGGGCGTGACGTATTTCACGGAGGAGGAGTTGCGGGAGATTCTCATCCGGCTGGAGGATCGCCACTTCAGCGGCCGCCGCCTGACCCGCGCCCTCGACCGCGTCAATCGTCTATACGGCGACCAGGGATATGTGGACACGCAGGTGGACTACCGTCTGGAGAAGGAAATCGAGACGGGTCTGGTTTCGGTCATCCTGGAGGTGGAGGAAAGCGAGGTCGTTTACGTCGGCTCCATCACGATAGACATGGAGGATTACCAGTACGACCTGACTGCATTTGACAAGTTTGTGGACTGGCTGGCGCCCCCGACGCGAGTGGAAACGGTGGAGCGCGAAATCAGGCTGAAGCCCGGGGAGAAGTACCGCACCTCCGATGAGGTAAGAACGCAGGAACGCCTGCGCAACCTTGGGATCTTTCGCCGGGTCGATGTTGTCCGCCGGGAACCCGCCAGACCGTCCCCGGGACGCCGCGAGAAGGACGCCATTATTGTGGTGGAGGAGGATCCCGCCGCAGCGTGGCTGGCCATTATTGCGGGGGTTGGGGAACTTTCCGGACCCGCTGTCACGCTGCAGGTCAGCCAGCCCAATTGGGGTGGCCGTGCCGACCGGGCGAGCGCCTCGGCGACCGTCGGCCAGCGCAATCAGGCCTTCCGCCTGCGGTTCTTCAAGCGCTACCTTGGCGAGTCGGAAAACTCGCTGGATACGAGCCTCTATTGGTCGCAGGACCGCTTCCGCGCATACCGCCAACGCACCGTCGGTGGTTCCACCGAACTCGGCACTCCGGTGAATGAATATACAAGCGCCTTCTTCCGCGCCCGCATTGAACGTGTTGGCTATTCACGGTATGACCGCTCCACGCAGACCGACATGAGTCCCTACTGGACGTTTGCGGGCCGTGCCCTCCTTGTCAACGACCACCGCGACAACGTCCGGTGGCCAACACGGGGACACCTGATCAGTGGTGGTGTGGAGGCCGGTGTCGCCCGCAACCCCTTCGTCAAGCTGCTCCATACCTACGAATGGTACCAGGAGCTCGGGCGCACCGAGGCGATATACGCGTATGAACACACCGTGGGCATCATGCCCCATGAGATGGATCGCGTCGGCCTGAGTGAGCGCTTCTTCATCGGCGGCACGCAGTCGCTCCGGGGCTTTCGCATTCGCGAGGTCGGCCCACGTGATCGTGGCAATCGCGACCTGGCCATTGGTGGCGCCACACGCATCACCCAGCGCCATGAACTGCGATACCCCTTCAATGATTTCCTCAAGGGCCGTGTCTTCGCCGACGCGGGCATTCTGGAGCGGGGCATCTTTCAGGTGGGCAAGCCCAGGGCAAGCCTTGGTGTCGGCCTGATCCTGGACTTTGGCCCCGTACTCGTCGAGGTGGACTTCGCCCGTGCCGTCATGAAGCAACGTCTCGACGAAACCCAGTTCTTCCACCTTCGCCTCAGCTCGGGATTCTGATCCCTCAGCGGATGGAAATGGGAGCATCTTCCGGGAGAACGAATTCCACCGGATCGTGATACTCCAGATCCACGTCCACCTCGATACTTCCCAGGGTGATTGATTCCTCCCCGGTGGGACTATACATCACATCCCAGGTACCGGGTGCCTTTCCCTCGAAGTTGAGCACCCCATCCCCATTCACCCGGATATACGTCTGGTTGATTCCTGAGAAGCCATAGGGATTGTCCGTTTCCCTCCTGACCAGATTCAGTTGGGCATTGGGAACCGGATTCCCGGTGTGGTCCAGGAGTCGGAGGTAAAGATGTGTGAAGGGGATTGTGAGGGTGATCATGTTCTCACGCCCTTCCTCCACCGTGATGAACTCCTGCGTTTGTGCCCGGGATCTTCCATTGAAGGCCGTGCGACCAAACATCCTGACAAGATATTTACCTGGTGGGACATTTTCCAGCTTCAGGTGCCCGGAATTGTCCGTGGTTCCAGTGACTGAATATTCACCGAACCCGAGCCGCACACTGACAGTGCCGCCATCGCGCTGTTCGATCTGAAGGTGCAGCGTCTCTCCACCGACAACGATTTCCATGTCCTGCTGGCTGCCATCCAGATCGCCAAGTTGGTGGGTGACCTCGGGGGAACCGAACTTCAAACTAGCCCGGGATTGGGGGACATTTTCGAAGCGAAAGCTACCGTCACTATCAGTCCGGTCGATTTCCTGGAGCGTCCGCGTGTATAGATGGGACCAGCGATCGTGGTACCGGTCCGCGGTAAGTGTGACGTCCTTGCCCGCAAGTGGCTCCCCATTCCCACGGACCAGGCGGCCGGAGACGGTATGGGTGCCCCCATGTTCAAGGTCGCCCAGATCTGTCGGGTCTCCGGGAAAATAGCGAATGGGATGGCGATTGCTCTCGACCGATCCGCCCACGGAGACCTCAAGCCGAAATTCCCCGTGGGAAACATCGTGAAGGGTGAAGCGGCCATCATCTTCCGTGGTGGCTGAGGCCAGTTCATCCTGGGGTCCCCAAATCTGTTCGAGACGTATATACGCCCCGGCGATGGGATCCCCCGTCGTTGCGGAAACCGCCCTGCCAGTCAGGCTCGTGCCCCGGGTTAGCTCGATGATCTGGCCAATTTCTCCGCCTGTGCGGGGTATGGAAATCTGTTCCCGCTTGGTGCTGTACCCTGGCGCACGGACCACCAGGGTCACGTGGCCACCGAGGGGGAGCGGGGAAATCTCGAAGAGCCCCGGTTCGATTTCCTCAATCTCATGGGCAGACCCCGCCTGTTGCACCGTGATATTGGCGCCTTCAACGGCATCCCCCGTTCCGTCATCAACAAGGGACACAATCACGATGGCCATGCTGGAGGCATCAAAGACGAACTCCTGCTCCCCGAGTGTATAGACGACCTGCTGGGGGGCGTTGGTGACCCCATCCTTGGAAAGCGTGATATTGATCCTGTCGGAGGGATGGTAACCCTTCCTGCTGAAACGACCATCCGGACCGGTGATGCGTTCATGGGAGGTACTGTCAACTCCGCGGAGCGTAAATAGACGAACAGTAACACCGGGGAGTGGCTCGCCGTCCGGATCGACCACAACACCGCGAAATGTCAGGCTTTCAGCCATCACCATTCTGACAGGAGATTCCTCCACGGGGATTGTGATATCCGTGGCCTCACTGGACACATAGTCGGAATGACTGAGGGAAATCCGGTGATCATCTGCGGCGAGATTCCGGATGACAGCCATGCCTTCCTCGTTGGTACGTCCCGATGCCACCTCAATTACATTCCGGGAGTTGGGAGACATCCGGATCACCCGGCTGACCTTGACCTCGGCATCATCAATGGGGTTCCCATCGCCATCCACGACCATGACTTCAAGGTCGGTCCCCTCGGTGAAATGTATATCCAAACTTTCCTCCCGTGTCCCTCCGGAAATGGGACGGGAAAGGGCATCCGGATGGAGATCATGGGTCGCACGGAGACGCCCGGAGAAGCCGGGGACAAGGGGGAATGAATATCTTCCCTCGGCATCCGTCCTCACTGATGGTATGGAGGGTGGGCCAATGGTTCCCCGTGCAACGGAAAGCATGTAACTCACGCTGACACCCACCGCGGGCGAGCCATCAGGGAGGTAAACCGTGCCCGTAATGTCGCCTGAATGGAGACGCATCGGAAAGTCCATGTTGAAAATTCCCCGTTCTGCATCCAGTTCCCCCTGCTGGGGCCACCCTGATGTATAGCCGTCGAGGGATACCCTCACCATTGTTGGAGCGGGAACGGGCAATTTGAATCCCTCCATTTTATACACACCGTCCTCATCGGAGACAGTCTCCATGGGCCCATCATAATCATAGATTTCGTGAATCATCCCCGGGATGGACACCACGGCCCCGGGGAGGGGATGCTCCGTATCCTCGTCATAGACACGCCCCGTCAGGATAAGACCACCCGTGATCTCGACATCATGACCGGTAATGTTCTCCCCCTCATCAAGAGGAAGTCCCGCAGCATTCATCATCTGTGCACCCACAAGGCTGGTAAGACCGCCCTTTTCGGCAGAAATCCTGTAGTTTCCCCCATCCAGGCCCGAGGCGGTATAGACACCCCTTTCATCCGATCGGAGACTGCCAACCAAACCTGGGACCACCATTATGTTGCTCCCCTTTGGAAGCGCGTGAATATACACCGTCGCCCCCTCCACCGCGGCGCCACTCCCCCGCATGATCACACGGCCGGTAATGCTTCCCGATGAGTCGCCGAGGCGAAGGGTCACCACACCGGCGGGGAGCGCCACCTCCTGAAGGACGGTGCCCAGCTCCATGCTGGAAGCCATGATTGTCCAGTCGCCACCTTCCAGTCCCTTCATGCGGAATCGCCCCTCCTCCATGGAAACAACCTGATGGACCATGGCATTGATGACCATTTCCTCGCCGTAATCCCGCCAGGCATGGATGTCTATTCCGTCGAGTCCAACATCGTCCTTACCGAGAACAATTCCTTCCAGTGTATAGCCCTTTTTCAGAACAACATTCTCAACCAGGGAGGTGTGTTGGGGCGGGGAATCCTCCTGTGAAAATCCCTCGGGAAAGAACTTCTGATGGGCTGCGTAACCATCCGCGGTCACTCCAAGGGAGGAGATGGCAGCAAGGGGCGCCTCCAGGCGGTATGTTCCATCCTCATTGGTGCTGGTCTCACGGACCAGTACGTTTTGAGTCAACTCATGGAGTCCCATCCGGCTGTGAAATAGCCCCACAACGGCATCAGGGAGCGGTTCCCCTTCCGTATTGGTGACAACCCCGGTGACCGTGATCGTCCTCCCAAGCACGGAAAAACCATCCCCCCCCATGTCGGAGGTAAAGCGCCACGCTGGGGCCATCCGTGTCACTCCGGATATATCCTTCTCCGGCGTCACATCCGCCACGTTGGCCTCGACAGCTGCAACGTGATTAACCGGCAGGTTCCCATTATCGACGTCCTCAGTCTCGACAGGATCCTCCCCCGCCATGGCTACGACGATGTCCGTTTCCGGAACGGGGTCATCACCCATAAGATAGACACCGAGGGCGACCACGACCGGGATGCCGACGACGGCTGCGATCACCGCGGGAGCCTTGGCCAGCGCCGCGACCCAACCCCATGCAAGGCCGGTGGTGGTGACCGCTCCCGCCGCCGAGGCCATTGCTGCTGTATAGACAACGGAGGCCGTCAGGGTGGCCGGCGCGAGGAAAAGGCCCCCCCCAAGCCCCCCGGCAACGAGGAGGGCGGAAACATCCCCCAGGCCCTCCCGTCTACACAATTCACGAAGCCGTGCCTTGCCGTCCCTCAGGCGCGTCGCCACCGTTCCCGGCGGGATCCCCAGTGCCTCGGAAATCTGCTTTTGTGTCAGCTCGTGATCAAGGGACAACTGGAGCGCCAGTCGCTGCTGTTCGGGAAGTTCCTCCAGTAGTTTTCTCATGCGGCCACGGGTCTCCTCCAATGCGGCCTGATCCCTCGGGGATTTTTCCCCCGTCGTGACTTCCGGTATGTTCTCCATGACAATCTCCCTCTTGGTGCGGCGCAGGTTCTTCTTTCGAAGGCGGTCGGCTTCCATGCGGGCGAGGCGGCAAAGATGCGCCTCCCAGTCGGTGACCTGTTTCGCCTGCCTGCTGTCACGCACGAGGGTGATGAGGCGTGCGTATGTCCCTTGGAGGGCATCAGCCGCCTCCTCCGGGTTGCCCAGCAATCGCCAGCACACCGTATAGACCAGATTTCGGGTACCCTCGTAGATGGGCCCGAACGCAGCCTCGTCCGGTTGGTCGAGAAACCTTTCCCAAAGTTTGTCATCGAGTTTCTTCATGGGACGCCCCTTTGAGCGTTGGAATGACCTGCCTACCCAACATTGGGACGCCATGCGAGGGATTTCATTGGATTGGGGACGAAAAAAACCGCCCCCCAAAGGAGGCGGTTCGATGAACTTCGGTGGCTGAAGCGCCCTGTTTTACTTGAGGTTCTTCGCCAGGTCGGTCTTTTCCCAGGTGAATTCCTTCTCCGTGCGCCCGAAGTGACCGTAGGCGCTGGTGATGCTGAAGATGGGGCGGGTCAGCTGGAGGCGGTCGATAATGGCGTAGGGCCGCAGGTCGACATTCTTTGTAAGGAGCTTGGCGATTTCCACCTCGGTGATGCCGTTACGGGCGGTGCCGAAGGTATCAACGCGGACGCTGGTGGGCTCGGCGACGCCAATGGCGTAGGAAAGCTGCACTTCGCAGCGATCAGCAAGGCCGGCAGCCACGACGTTCTTGGCAAGATAACGGGCCATGTAGGCGGCGGAACGGTCCACCTTCGAGGCGTCCTTGCCCGAGAAGGCCCCGCCACCGTGGCGACCCATGCCACCGTAGGTATCGACGATGATCTTGCGACCGGTCAGGCCCGCATCACCGTGGGGGCCACCGACTTCGAAACGACCCGTTGGGTTGATGTGGTAGATGATCTTCCCGTCAACAAACTTCTTCGGGAGGACCGGCTTGACCACTTCCTCGATGATCGCTTCCTTGATCTGCTTCTGGGTCACGTCGGGGTCATGCTGGGTGGAAACAACGACAGTGTTAACGCGAACGGGGTTTTGGCCGTCGTACTCAAAGGTGACCTGGCTCTTGCCGTCGGGACGAAGCCACTTGAGCTTCTTGCTCTTGCGCACGTCAGCGAGGCGCTTGGTCAGCTTGTGGGCGTAAAGAATGGGAGCGGGCATCAATTCTGGGGTTTCGTTGCAGGCATATCCGAACATCATGCCCTGGTCGCCGGCACCCTGCTTGTGGGGATCGTTGCGATCGACGCCGCGGGCGATGTCGGGACTTTGGGAGTGAAGGCTGGAAAGAACAC
>JAFIGB010000020.1 GCA_020831705.1 Candidatus Sumerlaeia bacterium
CACCGTCCATGTGGCGCCAAAGCGCCATGCTGCAAGAATGCGTGCCATCTTGGCCTCGTGGGGGTTCCTGGCGGCACAATTGTAGCCCTGGTTTCCCTGCCATGCCATGTATGTATAGACAGCATTGAAGGCCATGATGAAGAAAAAGAACATGTTAAAGTCGGGAATGTCGCCCTGGTCGAATGGATCCAGCATGGATTGTCCCGATGGGGCGGTTTTCAGTGTCTCGATGACATCGGAAAGGGTGAAGTGCCATAGGAGCACACCAAGGATCAGGAGGAAGACGATGTTGAGAAATTGCGCCTGAAGAAAGTCGGTGATCATGATGGCGATCTGGCCGCCACGGATGGTCAGCGCCAGGGCAATCATGAGGAGGAGGGCCATCATGAAGCCGAGTGTCAGGTCGACGGTGAATGTCCCCAGTTCAATGGAATATTGCGGAATTTCACAGAAATAGATGAGGAAGCGGGCGGTCACCTGGGGGAAAACACCGTAGTTGATCACACCCGCAAAAAACGCCAGCATCCCGGCAAAGATTCGAAAGCGCCTGCTGTATCGCTTCTCATAAAATTCGGCAATCGTCATTACCCGACTGGAGCGGAATCGATAGATAATGAAGCCCGTCAGGGGGAGGAGCAATAGCACGGGAGCCATGATCTGGCCCCACCATGCCGCACCAAGCCCCCCCTGATAAAACTGCTGAAAGGTGGCAATGATGCCAATGGCGCCGAGGCCCGCCATGCCATCCGCAAGAGTCAGCATGTACCTCCCCGCCAGGCGGTTTGCCGCAAGAAAGTCGGCAATGCCCTTCATGTACCGGTTTGTATAGATTGCGATGGCACCGAGAATGAGGGCCAGACTCGCGACAATGATCCAGTCTATTGGGTGCATGGGTGTGTCTACCTGTAATGCGGCAGGGATGGCACTTCAGAATCGTGTATTATGGATGGCTTCGGGCGAGTTGTGCAGCATGCCTGCGGGCGGCTTCGATCCCATCCTCCAGGTTCCCGGTGCTGAAGAGGGCGTGCATGGTCACGGATACGGTCTCGCCGGGGGAAATATCGCCCAGATGAGGGGCAACATGGAGGGAGCTGAGATCCCTGTTTCGAAACAAAAAGAGAGGTTGGGGGCTTGCGTAGGCAATATACGCATCCCCGGTCTTGTTGGTGGCGACCATCCAGCCCTCGTCGGGGCGAGCGGTGGCGGTCGCGCCAATGCCTCCCATCATGTCGGGAAGGCGGGTCGGTGCCGTTGCAGTGTGGTAGACGGCCACGTCCCCCCGGTTGGATTCAGGCCAGGGAACAGAGGCCAACGGGGATGGAGTGCCATCGAGGGAGAAATACGTCCGTTCCCCATTGGGGTCGTGAAAATCTGGAGCACCGTGGGGAGCGAGGAAGGTGAAAAGCCAGACATCACGGAGAACCTCGGTGGAGGTATTGGTGATCTCTACATCCACAACAACCATATCCCCTTGGACCTTCACCCGTGAGCGGAAGTCAAAGCGCTCATCATCGAGGTAGACCCCATCGATGTCCTGCCCGGGGATGCGGTGACTCCATGTGATCGGTTGGAAGGTGTGATTGGTGAGGATCTCGTCCACGGTGCCGAAGGTCTTGGGGACAAGGAGGATGAACCACTGGTCCTGCTGATCAGGCCAATGGATGCGAACGATCATGTCATTTTGTTCAGGATCGAGGACGACCTTCGGTGCGGGGACCCCCTCATTACCTGGTGGGTGTTTGTAAAATGATTGGCAACCTGAGAGAAAAACGATGCTTGAGAGGAGCGATGTGGCGAGAATTTGGGGGGGCTTCATTGGTTTAAGCATGGTGATGGTCGATTCTCCTTGAACGGCTGGATTAAAAGTTTAAGAACAGGGCGGACGGGTATCAACGATAACCGACATGCCACCGTAAATCAGTCCAAAGAAAGTGAGATTACCCGATGAAGACCTCCTTGATGAGCCTTCTTTCCCTTTCCCTCCTCATGGGGTGCCAAATGGTTTCGGCAGCATCCCCCTCCAATAATTTGCTGGCTCCTGAATACAACCCAATGACCCCCGAGCAAATTGGCACCCAGACCGCCCGTGTTGCTGCCGTCCAGATTACGGGGCCATGGATGTGGCGTGTTCCCCCCACCGAGGAAACCGATCCCGCCACGCTTCTTGTTCCCTACATTGAAAAGGCAGCATCGGATGGGGCGGATCTCGTTGTCTTCCCCGAGCTTTACCTCGGTATGTTCCGCGTGCCCAGCCCCCAGTCCGAAACGATTTCCACCGCGGCCCGGGAGAACAACATCAATGTCATCGTCGGATGCTTCGAGGTATTTGATGATGAGGGAAATTACGGTAATTCCACGCTGATCTTTGACCGCGCGGGGGAAATTGTCGGGCGATTCTACAAAATTTATCAGGCGGTCGGTGAGACACCCCGCGGTTGGCCGCCGGTTCCCCATGATCCCGAGTGGATGATGGTCCCCGGTGAGGAACTTCCCGTCTTCGATCTTGATTTTGGCCGTATCGGCATCCTTACCTGCTACGATGGCTATTTCCCCGAACTGTTCCGAACGCTTTCCCTCAAGGGGGCTGAAATCATCATTTGGCCCAACGCCCGTGGTGGTGCCCTCGAGGACTACATTGCCCTTTCCAATTCCCACCACAATTACACCCACATGGTGGCCACCAACAAGGCCATCGGTGCCGGAACCATGATCGCCCAGTGGCCCCCCAAAATTCTCGAAAGAGTCGAGGAACCCGTGGAAGCCTACATCGTCGCCGATCTGGATATGGCTCACCTGCGCACGGCAAGAATTCACTCACGGGAATTCCACCAGATTCGCCCCCATGTTCACAGCGAAATTATGAAGCCGTGGGAACCATGGAAGCATTACGGCGCCGAGTCACCCGATCCCAACATCCCGGAACCCGACCATGACCTGAGGCGGGAAATTCTTCGTGGGTTGGGCATCAGTTATACCGAATCCGCCAGCGAATAATTCAGAACCCCTGGGAGAACTCCGTATGTACTTCAGAGGCGTCGCACTTGTCTGTCTGGTATCAGCACTTGCGCCGGTACATGGATGGAACGAATTGCCGGTCCACGTTTATTTTGACGAGGAATCGGAACACCCACTCATTGAAATACGCCAGATGGACATCGCCGTGGAAGGGGGGCAGTTCAAGGCGGAAATTACCGGAAGCGACCCCTCCTTTCAAATCCCCGTCATGGCGGAAGAACCGGTCATGGTTACCATGCGCATGCGCAGCGGCGAGGGAACCTACGATCGCATGGAGATCTTCTGGCGGACACCTTCCGACCGCAATTTCAGCCACGACAGGACCGCCATGTTCCCCCTGGAGCATGACATGGAGTGGCGTGAATATCAGTTCCCCCTCCCCGTTGTTGAAGGTCCGGTGATTCTTCGCTTCGATCCGGGATGGAAGCCCGGATTGATGGAGATCGACTGGATCAGGATTGAGGCGAACCCATTGCCTGATGAATTGAAATCCGGCATGGAGGCCCTTCCCGAGTCCGTCGCCATCGAAAATGAGTTCCTCTCGGTCACCCTGACACCCAGGTCGGCGAAATTCGACATCCTCGACAGGCGAACAGATCGCCGGTGGCGACTGGATCCGGAGAAGCTTCAATCCAGAATTGTGGGTGTCAATAAAACCGGCGATGATTCCGTGGAGCTTATGCTGGTGGATCTCGGTGATCACACCATCTATCAAAGCAACGTAAGTCTTCGGGAAGGGTCTCTTCACTTTACTCTTTCCTCCGAAAACAGCGAAGCACTTTTCTGGGGCCTGCGTCACTGGCCACCCACCATCAAGAGCGACTTCAACGATGGCCGTATTGTCTTCGTGGATCGTTCCAGTGGGACACTCATCGACCAACATGATCCCTATTACGCGGGTCGTGACCTGACAATATACGGAAACACCCAGGGCGCCGACATGCCCATCGTTGCCCTGTTTGACTGGGAATCCGGTGATGGGGTACTCCTGCTCGCGGAAACGCCGACGGACGGCCATTTCGTCCTCGGGGACAGGAGTGCGGACCTCATCTGGCCACGTATCCGCTGGCGCCAGTCCCTCGACACCTTCCGCTATACACGGGAGTTTTCCTACCGCTTCTCGCCGTCTGGAAAGTACGTCGGTCTTGCAGAACTTTACCGTGATTATGCCGAGGAGGTTGGGCGGCGGAAGACGCTGCGGGAAAAGGCGGAAAAGACCCCCCATCTGGATAACCTCATGGGCGGTGCGCTGATCTGGGGATCCACTGATGTGGAGGATTTTATTGCCGAGGCACGGACCCGTGGGATCCTGCGCGCAGGCCTTGGAAATGCCAGCCATGGATTACGGGATCGAACCAATGGGCTGCCCCGCCT
>JAFIGB010000021.1 GCA_020831705.1 Candidatus Sumerlaeia bacterium
CGGTCGCGGGCCATTGCGGACGGTGGGTGGTTGGCGGTGGGGGAGTATCACGGTGAGGAGCGTCCCCTTCCCCACCTCGGATTTTACGGAAATTTTTCCTCCCATCCGGGTTGCAAGCCGGTAACTGATGGACAAGCCGAGGCCGGTACCGCTCCCGTCCTTCTTTGTGGTGAAGAAGGGGTCGAAAATCTTGTCTATACACGATTTGGGAATGCCGGTTCCGTTGTCCTGGATCATGATGGAGAAGGTGTCGGGGGTTGGATCGTTGTTTCGTGTCGTGATGGTGATGGTACCCCCGGAATCAAGGGCATCGGCAGCGTTGCGGAGAAGATTGATGAGGACCTGGCGGAGGTAGTCGCGGGAAAGATAGCAGATGGGAATGGAGGGATCGAACTTGTTGATGATTTTAATCTGCTTCTTGTGGAAGGTCTGACCGAACAATTCCTGGAGGGTCATGATATCCTCGTTCACATCGAGGGTCATGGGCCGTGGCGGGGTGTCCCCCCTCATGCTTCGAAGGCCGTCAATAATACGGGCGATCCGGTCGATTTCCTCGTGGATTGTGATGAGGCCCTGGATCATCAGCTCACGGTTCCCGTCGATATCCTTTCCCGAGGTTGCAGGAATGTGGTTTTCCAACAGGGCCAGATAATTCTTGATGATAGAGAGGGGATTGTTGATTTCGTGGGCCACATTGGCAGCGAGATCGCCGAAGGCCGCCATTTTTTCCGCGCGGACCAATTGCTCCTGGGCCTGCTCCAGTTCCCGCGTCCTTGCGGCAACCTCCTCCTCCAGACGTTGGGCAAAATGAGCCTGCCTGCTATACAGTCGGCTGTGATCGATGGCGGTTGCCAGGCTTGCGGCGAGTTGTTCCAAAATTCGGAGATGCTGCTCCCGGAAGCCCCCCTCGTTTTTCTCGGCAAGGAGTAGCGCCCCCACCGGGCCTTCCTGGGTTGTCAGGGGGACAATACACAAATGGGAGATGGAGGCGGGGAACAGTCGGTGCTCCTCGCAGGTGGAATCGTCCACCCGGTGAACGGAAACCCCGCCCCGCTTGAGTGCCTGCGCCGTTCGCGAATTCAGGAGGGGGTAGGAAGTTCCGTCGCCCGGGAGGTTCACGGCATTGGGCCAGGAGTAACCGATTTCCATCCGGTTCATTTCCTCGTCAATCAATCCCAGTGCCATCCATTCGACGGAGACAAGCTGGGAGATTTCCGTCACGGCCTCGTGCATCATGGTCTGGAAGTCGAGCGACCGATTGACCGACTGCGCCAGGTCGTGGGTGATGGTGATTTGCCGTGCCTTTTCGTCGATTTCCAGGAGCTTGTCCGCAAGATTCCTGTATGTTGCCTGAAGTGTGGCGGCCATCTCATTCATGGTCTCGCCCAATTCCTGAATTTCATCGCCCGTATTGACTTCTATACGGAAGTCCAGATCCCCCTCCCTGAGGCGGACGAACCCGGCCCGCAGTCTTTTGATCGGCCCGACGAGCTTCCCGGACATCCAGATGCCCAGGATTCCAAAGGCCAGAACGAAGATGCTTCCGATCAGAACCATTGTCCAGAAGGCCATGGCAAGGGCGTTGAGGCCGCTGGAAAGGTCGGCACGGCGGAGAACCACAAGGGAGACGGGATCGCCCGTTGTTTCGCTCAGGCTTGTAATCGCGCCCACGCGTACAGACACCCAGGCACTGCCGGGGAAATCATCCGAGGTGATAATCCCGGTGGGTGATTGGAACAGCCCCTCGTAGAGTTCGCGAAACTGCATGGCCAGTTCCTCGCCCTCAGAAACACCGATCACTCCCGACCTGCTGGAGAGAACCATCCAGTCCCTCCCGAAACCTTCAATGGGGGAGCCAACAATATCGAGAAGATCCTTCACCTGTATTTCCCCGAGGAGCCACATTTCCTCCGGTTCATCCTCAAGCAGGACAGCGCCCCAATAACTTTGGTCCGGTGGGTGGCCGTACTCGAAGGCGAAAAAATCGCTTTGTGGGCGACCGTCAAGAATATTGCGAAAATGTTCCACGAGGCCACCCGGTGGCGCATCGCCCTGAATGACTTGACGGCTGATGCGCCAGGGGCCGTCGCCCACCCATTCAAGGGAGGGATCAACGGCGTGGGCCTTCAGGGAGGAGATTTCTCCCTGGATGCGATCACCGAGACGCTCCGCAACGGTTCTGGCTTCGTCGGTGGCCTGTTGGATGAAGGCCTGGCGAAGGGCGGTGGCAGCCCATGCGGTGGAAAGGATGAGCGTGAGGAAGGACGGAATCAGCCCAAGGGCGAGGACGATGAGAAAAACCTTCCGCCTCAGGCTGAAGCGGAAAAGGTACTTCATGGGTTTGCTTTTAAAGGGCATGTCCTGCCTTGCTGCTCCGGGGTGATCATCAAGTCACCACGGCCAATGCTGGGGAGGAAGGGCTTTCCAGACAAGGATAAAAGGAATGCGGGGGCCATCACCTTCCCTCGTCAACTTCCTCGTCACGGGTGGGAAGGGTTCGGAATTCATCCGCTCCGAGGTGATGGCTGATGCGTCGGGTATGATAGGCAACAACGTCGAGCCAGCGAATGGCATCGAGAAGGTCGAGTGCCTTCGCGGGTGAGGAAGTGCCCTTGGCGGTTCGCTCGAGGATGGCGGTGCGTTCCTTGCGGCGAAGTTCCGCCAGATTGTCCGCGGTGGCGTCGAGTTCATCGAGCCAGTTATCGGCAGCGAAACCCTCAAGTCCCTTCCGCCCGAGGGTAAGCACCTGACGGCTCATTTCGAGGGCGGATTGCAGTTCCTTGTCGCCAAAACGTGCTCTCAGGCTCGGGGGGGGATTGAGCCTGTTTTGGAGCCGCGCAAGATGCTCAAGGGTATGCATCTGGGAGATGCGCGATTGGGAGAGGGGTTCATTTTCCGTGACCGAGGGAATCTCCGAGAAAAAGGATTGAATGCGATCGAGTTCCCTCCCGAGGAGTCCCACACCCGAATCATCGGATATTTTGTTGGGATCGGAGAGGACGGCGTTGATGCGGGAGAAGACTTCGCAGGAGGCGGCAGACAGGGCGCGGCGGCTCGCTTCCAGGGCGACGGCCGGTGCCTCCAGCAGTGTCGGGTCGAGGTGGCGTGTCAGGGAGGGGCCATCGTGGGGCAGGATTTTTTCGATCATCTCAGCAAAGCGTGATGCAAAGGGGAGAAACAGGGCCACGCCGACAGCGATGAATGCGGTGTGGAAGGCGGCGAGGCTCATGGCACCGCCATCGAGTCCTGCGTGCTCCTGGGCCCAGGAGATTCCTGCAAGAAAAAGCGGCAGCAGCAGGACGGCGATCAGGCCGGTTGCCAGATTGAACAGGATATGGGCGAGGGCCGTGCGTTTGGCGGGGACGCTGCCACCAATGGCGGCAAGGGCACCGGTGACGGTTGTTCCCACCGCCGCGCCGATGACGAGCGATGCCGCCTGGTCGAAATTGATCGCCCCTGCATGGAGAGCAGTCAATGTCGTGGCCACGGCGGCACTGGAGGATTGCATGACGACCGTCAGGGTGATACCGAGGGTCATTGCAAGCAGGTGGCCAATCAATCCACTGGCAGGAAGGGCGGCCAGGTTGAAGATCTCGGATAGACCACCCATGGCCTCCTGAAGCGTGTCTATACCAACGAAGATCAGGCCGAAGCCCGCCAGGGCCAGTCCAAAGGAACGCCAACGCCCCCGGGCAAGCAGTCTCATGAAGGCGCCGACACCAACGAGTGGCATGGCGTAAAAGCCAACACTGACCTTCAGTCCCAGGCCGGCAACAATCCATCCCGTGCTGGTCGTGCCGAGGCTCGCCCCCATGACAACACCGACCGCCTGGGGAAAGGTCAACAAGCCCGCACTGACAAACCCAATGACGGTGACGGTGGTGGCACTGGACGACTGCACCATCGTGGTCACCAGGGCCCCGGAACCGAAGGCCTTCAACGGAGTCCCGGTAAAGCGCACCAGTGCATGGCGCAGGGAATCGCCCGCAAAGGACTTCAAGCCGTCGGTCATCAGGACCATTCCCATGAGGAAAAGGCCGACGCCTCCGACAAGAAGAAAGATCAGGGATGTCATTGAGGTGCCATTGTACTCCGGTCTGGGTTTCGTCCAACACTCATGGACCTTTGAGGGTGTCACGAGGTGGCTTGCGAATCGAGGGAAATCGACAATCCGAAGGATCAAAGTTTCCCCACCGCCGTTTTCGGAAAATCTGCCATTCAACCTTCGTATTGCCCACGTGCGTATTCAGGGCATGATCGAAGGAGCGTTGTCGGGGAGACCATTCATGGAGCAGAATACAATCGATTCCAGCCGAACCGGGGATTTGCCACGCATTCTCCGTGATGTGTGGGGCTACGATTCCTTCCGGCCCCATCAGCAGGCCGCCATGGAGGCGGTGCTCGCACGGCGGGATTCCCTTGTTGTCCTTCCCACTGGGGGAGGGAAGTCGATCTGCTTTCAGGCCCCAGCACTTCTTCGCCACGGCACGGCACTTGTCGTTTCTCCATTGATTTCCCTGATGCGCGACCAGGTCGCCCAGCTTGTCCAGACAGGTGCAAGGGCCGGATGTCTACACACGGGACAACCGCCCGACGAGCGTCGCGCGGTGCTTCGGCAACTCGACGAGGGGGAGCTCAAGCTGCTCTACCTTTCCCCGGAACGTCTGGCCATGGACGACTTGCCGGCACTTCTCGGCGGTGCCCCCATTTCCTTCGTCGCCATCGACGAGGCCCATTGCATCAGTTCCTGGGGTCATGACTTTCGCCCCGAATATAGACAAATCGCCCGGATTCGTGAGCTTTATCCCGACGTGGATCTTCATGGCTACACCGCGACGGCCACCCGCGAGGTCTCCCAGGACATCGCCCGTCAGCTTTTTCTCCGCGATCCGGTGATCCTTCGTGGCTCCTTTGATCGCCCGAACCTCTTTTACTCGGTAAAGCCCAAGCGCGGTGCCGACGGCCTCCTGATTGACCTGGTGCGCCGCCATCGTGGGGAGCCGGGAATCGTCTACTGTATATCAAGACGTGAAACGGAACGCGTGGCGGAGGTTCTGGTGAAGGCAGGCTTCAAGGCGGTTGCCTATCATGCCGGGCTGGATTCGGGCACGCGCATAAAAAATCAGGAGGACTTCGTTGCCGATCGGGTGGACATTGTGGTCGCCACCGTCGCCTTTGGGATGGGGATCAACAAGCCGGACGTTCGGTTCGTCGCCCACATGGGAATGCCCTCCTCCATGGAGAACTTCCAGCAGGAAAGCGGTCGGGCCGGTCGTGATGGCCTCCCTTCGGAGTGTATGCTTCTCTATTCAATGCAGGATCTCATGATCTGGAAGAAGATCACCTCGGACGCCCCCCCGGAGCTCCAAAAAATTGGGGCGCGAAAACTGGGAATGATATACGACTGGTGCTCGGGGATGGAATGCAGGAGACGGGGACTGCTGAGATATTTTGGTGAGGATTATCCCCGGGAAAATTGCGGCAGATGTGATGCCTGCACCGGCGGCATTCATCCGGTTCCCGGGGCACACGTCATCGCCCAGAAGATTCTTTCCTCCATCGTCAGGCAGGGCGATGGATACTCAGCGTCACACACGGCGGATGTTCTTTCCGGGAAAAAGGGGAAAAAGATTGTCGATGCGGGACACGACCAGATTTCCACCCATGGCATTTTGGCCGACCATGACAGGGACCACCTTCTCGACTGGATCCAGCAACTTTGTGATCGCTCCTGTATAGCCACCGGTGACGGGGGTGTCCTGGCCGTCACTGATGCAGGCTGGGATATTTTGCGTGGCCGGAACACGGGAATCCTCCTTGAGCGACTTGCCAGCGCAAAGCCCTCCCCGACGATGGATGTGGATGCGCTGACACCGCTGGAGGAGAAGGATTTCGAGTTGTTGCGGGTGCTTCGGAAGAAGATTGCGGAAAGGGCGAAGGTACCTCCCTACGTCATCTTCGGGGATGTGACCCTTCGGGACATTGTACGGAGACGACCGAAGGACCTCGTCGAGTTTTCAAGGGTCAAGGGGGTTGGCCGGAAGAAACTGGAGGCGTATGGCCAGGTTTTCCTGGAGGCGCTTTGGGGCGGGGGAGGAGCCAGCTTTACACCGGGGGGCAGTCGCCCATCCGCAGCAGGGGGAAGAACGGAGAAGTACAAGGTGGAGATGGAACTGCTTCGCCAGAAATACTCCATTGAGGAAGTCGTGGAGAAATCAGGTCGTTCCGCCTCCACGGTGGAGCGGTGCCACTTGAAAATGGTACGCGAGGGGGAGATAGACGACATCTCAAGATGGGTGCCCGTGCACCTGGAGCAGGAAATCAGGGAGATGATTGATACCACCGGTGGCAAGCCCCTCAAGCCGATCCACGAAGCGTTGGGGGGCAGGGCATCGTACCACCAGATTCGCTTGGTTCAGGAAGTGATGAAGAATTAGGTTTGGTCTGCCCGATCTAGTCGGGACGACTTCCCGGTTTGGTCACGGGAATGGAGGACAACCAGTCGGGAACCTGGTCGGGGGCGAATGTTTGAAAGATAAGTTTCACGAGGGAATGGAAGGGGGCGTCGGGTTTGAAATGACCGCCGCTCCGGTCGGCAATGGCGGCAAAGGCGCTGACTTCGGCCCCAGCCTTTTCAACCAATGGCAGCAGTTCGCACACCGATTTTCCCGTGGTCACAACATCTTCCGCAAGGAGGACGCGCATCCCTTTCCTGAGGACAAACCCGCGGCGCAGCGTGAAACCGCCGTCGGCGCCACGTTCTGCAAATATACTCCGGACATTCAGGGCGCGTGCGAGTTCATAACCCCAAAGAATTCCCCCCAGGGCGGGACTCAGGACGATGTCGACCTCCACGTTCGCCTCGCGCAATTTGGCCGCCATGATGCCCGCCACTTCCCCGGCAATGGCGGGGTGCTCAAACAGGGCGGCGCACTGGCAGTAGCGGTCGCTGTGCAGGCCGGAACTGAGGACAAAGTGCCCTGACTTCAGGGCGCCGGTCTCTTCGAGGAGTTCAAGGACGCGGATATCGCTCATGGTTGTCTATACCTTCCTGGCGCTTTGAACCTTCTGGTTCCATGCCACGGTTTTTTCCCGGATGATCTCCCCATGGTCCCCAGTGTCCCCCTCACCGGGGAGGATTCCCCGGGTCACGTGAATCACCAGGCCGGGGTTGGCGCTGCCGGTGATGGAGCCGTGTTTGATCACGCCGTCCAGGTCGCCCCCCTGGGCACCAATGCCGGGAACGAGGAAGGGGAGATCATCCGCAACGTCGCGTATTTTGGAAAGATGATCAACCTGCGTGGCACCCGTCACCAAACCGACATTGTGTCCGTTCCCCCAGGATTTTGCCCGGCGTGCGATATTGATGTATAGATCGTTGGGGAGGAGGAAATCGGCGGCCCCCTTGTTGGAGGTCAATGCAAGCAGGAAGGTCAGTCGGTCCTCCCATTCAAGAAATGGCAGGACGCTGTCCTGCCCCATGAGGGGATTGACGGTTACGGCGTCGGCATCAAGTCTGTCAAAGAGGGCCTTTGCGTAGTGTCTTGCGGTGGTTCCAATGTCGGATCGTTTGGCATCCGCAATGAGGAGGGTGTCCTCGGGGATCTGTTCGCGGATTGCATAGAGAAGTTCCATGCCCTCCCATCCGAGGGATTCAAAAAAGGCGAGGTTGAACTTGTAGGCGCATACAATGCCCTTTGTCGCCTCGATGATTGTCCCCAGGAATTCCTCGAAATCATGAAGATTTCCCTCCATCCCCTTGGGAAGGTAGGCGGGGGAGGGTTCGAGCCCGATGGATAGCAGGCTGCCCGTTCTTTCCTGCGCCTTGTATAGCTTTTCCAGGGCATTCATTTGCTGGTTCGCTTTCCCTTTTTGGTTCCTGTGCTGGTCTTGGAGGCGCTCTTGGCGGCTCGTGCGGGCTTTTTCGCGGGCTTGGGCTTTACAGCTGATTTTCGCACCTTCGCAGGAGTGGCGACCTGGGGGGAGCCGGCGATTCCGTTGGGAAAGATTGCCGGATGAACATGGACGGGATTTCCTGCGACGAAGGTGGCGGCAATACGCGTCGAAACCGTGCGCCCAAGGAAGGGGCAATTGGAGCTGCGGGATGCGAGATCCTCCCGACCAAAGGTGTGGTCGGTGCCGGTCTCAATAAGGACGAAGTCCGCCTGGGCGCCAACCTGCAGGTGTCCCCATGGTTTGTTCATGACCCGGGCGGGGGAGGCGGTCAGCTTCTCCACCAGGAAGTCGATGCTCCAGCGTCCCTTCGCGACAAACTCTGTGTATAGCACGGGGAAGGCGCTTTCCATTCCAATGACTCCAAAGGGGGCGTGGTCGAAGACATTGTCCTTGGCGCTATTGGAGTGGGGGGCATGGCTGCTGGTAACGCAGTCGATGGTGCCGTCTTCCAGTGCCTGAACGAGGGCCAGGCGATCCTCCTCGCCGCAAAGGGGCGGCTTGACCTTCGCATTGGTGTTATATCCAATCACGGCCTCGTCAGTAAGAATGAGGTGGTGGGGATCGACCTCCGCTGTCACATGGACACCATTCCTCTTGGCTTCCCGAATGGCCTCCACGGATTCCCGGGTCGAGACGTGGCAGATATGAATGTGTCCCCCGGTCATTGCGGCAAGGGCGACGTTGCGTGACACCATGATGGACTCGGAAGTGCGGGGAATTCCCTTCAGCCCAAGGCGTACGGACACCGGCCCCTCATGCATCACGCCATCGCCACTGAGATCAAGGTCCTCGCAATGTTCAAAAACCGGGACGTTGAGCATCCGTGTATATTCAAGGGCGCGTCGCATGACCTCGGCATTCATGATACCCAGGGCCCCGTCGCTGAATGCTCCTGCACCCCTGTCGAGGAGCAGGCCGAAATTCGTCAGGCTTTTCCCCTCCAATCCACGGGTGATCGCGGCAATGGGAACGACACGAACGCAGCCGACGGCCGCGGCCCGCGAGAGGACGTACTGCACGCCTGTCGCCGAATCGCAAACCGGGTTGGTGTTTGGCATGCAGTAGATGGTTGTGAAGCCACCCCGGGCAGCCGCGCGGGTGCCGGACTCGATGGTTTCCGCCGTTTCCGAGCCGGGTTCGCGCAGATGTGTATGTAAATCTATAAACCCGGGGGCCATGATCAGGCCCTTTGCGGGAAGGGTCTCCATGTCACTGGTGGGTTTGATTTTTCGCTCAATGGCCGCAACACGGCCATCCTCCACCAGGACGTCATAGCGCCCACTCAATCCCTGTGAGGGATCGACGACCAGTGCATCAAGTACGAGCAATCTTTGCATTTTGTTCACGCACTCCTTGAAGCAAGTAGAAGACGGCCATCCGGACGGCTACGCCGTTGGTGACCTGTTGGAGGATTTTCGCCTGGGGCATCGTCATGACATCGCGGCTGATCTCAACCCCCAGATTCACCGGGCCGGGGTGCATGACAATGGCATCGGGTTTCGCCCACTTGAGCCGTTCCGTATTGATCCCGTAAAGGGTCCTGTACTCCTCCAGCGACGGGAACAGGTTCGTTTGCTGGCGCTCCATTTGAATACGCAGAAGGTATATCACATCCACATCGCGCAGGCCCTCGCGGAGTGTGTGGCAAATGCGTACGCCAAGGGGGCGGAAATCATCGGGAACGAGTGTCGGGGGGCCGATGAGGGTCACCTTCACGCCCAACTTGGTGAGTAGAAAGATATTCGACCGGGCGACCCGACTGTGAAGGATGTCCCCGATCAGGGCAACATGGAGCCCCTTGAGGTCACCCAATGATTCACGAATGGTGAAGGCATCGAGGAGCGCCTGGGTCGGGTGCTCGTGGAGGCCATCGCCGGCGTTGATGACGGATGCCTTGACGGATCGTGCGAGAAAGTGCGGGGAACCGGAGTTCCCATTTCGCAGAACGATATAGTCGGCTCCAAGGGCCTCGATCGTCTCCACGGTGTCGTAGAGGACTTCGCCCTTTTTGACACTGCTGGTCGCGACATCGAAATTGAGCACTTCGGCACTTAGCCGCCGCGCTGCAAGCTCGAAGGAAGTCCTTGTCCGTGTTGAATTTTCATAGAATAGATTGACGACCGTCCTGCCGCGGAGCGTGGGCACCTTCTTGACGTCCCTTGTCAGGACTCCCTTGAAGGCAACCGCCGCATCGAGCAGCTGCATGATTTCCCCGGGGGTGAGATTCTCGATCCCGAGCAAATCCTTGTGACCGAAGTTGATTTTTTCTTCCGTCTTCATGGTGATCTCTCCACCGACCTGGTTCCTTCTGTCATATCGTGGGTTGTTGCTGGTGGCTGCCTACTTCGCACCCGGTTCCATCAACTTGCTGCTTCGCCGCGGCCTGCCATCCACATAGCGGCCGGTAAAGCAGGTGGTGCAATATCCGACTGTCTTGGGCATGGCGCGCATGAGGCCATCCATGCTGATGAAGGCGAGTGTATCGACACCGAGATAGCGTGCCATTTCCTCGGTGTTCATCTGGTTTGCGATCAACTTGTCCTCGTCGGGAGTGTCTATTCCATAGAAGCACGGGTGCTTCCACGGTGGGGCAGTGACGCGGAAGTGGATCTCGCGGGCACCTGCCTCGCGCAACATGGCGACGATCTTTCGTGCGGTTGTTCCCCGCACAATGGAATCATCCACCATGGTGATGCTCCGGTTATTGATCACTTCCCGGACGGGGTTGTATTTGATCTTGGCGCCGAAATCGCGCTTTGTCTGGGTGGGCTGGATAAACGTGCGCCCGATGTAATGGGAGCGGATGAGCCCAATTTCAAGAGGGATCCCGGAAGCGGCGGCGTATCCCAATGCGGCGGGATTCGAGGAGTCGGGCACGGCAATGACGACATCCGACTGCGAGGGATGCTCGCGGGCGAGTTCCTCGCCGAGACGCTTGCGGAACTTGTAGATGGCGCCTCCGGCAGCGACACTGTCGGGGCGCGAGTAGTAGATCAGCTCGAAAACGCAAAAGGCCGGATCCTTGGGCGGGAGCAGGGGGATGATTTCCGCCTTCCCATTCCGAAAGGCCATCATTTCACCCGGCTGGAATTCGCGGAGGTACTGGGCACCAAGAATATCCAGGGCACAGGATTCCGAGGCCACGACCCAGGAATCTCCTCCAAGGGTGCCAAGGCAAAGTGGCCGGAATCCATGGGGATCCTTGATGGCATACATGTCCCCGTCGCGAAGAATCGTCATGGAATAGGCCCCATGAAGCCGCTGAAATCCGGCCTTCAGCGCCTCGATGAAGTCGCCAGTGCGATTCTGGGCAATCAGATGGACAAGGAGTTCGCTGTCGGTGGTGGACTGAAAGATGGCGCCATTGGCCTCAAGGGCCCGGGCCAACTCGTCGGCATTGGTCAGGTTGCCGTTATGGGCAACAGCCATGTGCCCCCCACGATAATTCGCCCGCAGCGGCTGGGCGTTGTGGGCGGAATTTTCACCGGTTGTGGAGTAGCGGACGTGGCCGATGGCCACATTGCCATGGAGGCGGCTGATGGCTTTTTCGGAAAAGACTTCGGAAACCAGCCCACGGCCTTTGTGAAGGCGGATTCGCTCACCATCAAAGGTGGCAATCCCGGTGCTTTCCTGACCCCGGTGCTGCATGGCATAAAGGGCAAGGTTGGCGAGCTTGGCGGCTTCAGGGTGGTTGTAAATCCCGACAACGCCACAACCTTCAGGAATGCGCGTGGCATAATCGTTGGCAGTAAATGATGCCGGAGCGTCGGTCATGTGGAGGGAAATCATCCTGTCGGCGTGAATGGCGTGAAGGAAAACGGCGCACTCCACGGCGACAGGAACCCTGCCCCGTGGGGATCGTGGGTGGCAAGGGCTAGATGGCACAATGGTGACGCCAATTTTCCCCATTCCCATATTGCCCTTTACCGGGGTCATTTTCCCCGCAAATCGGGGTGTAATCCTTGCTCTCCAAAACCCTCAGGAAGCAAAGTACCAAGGATTGGGGACAAGCCTTCAAAAGACACGATGTTCTCCAGCACTGATCAAACTCCACCATCAGGATGTGAAACGTGGCATACGACGGAAGAAGCAAATGGGACATGAAGGGGCCGGACGGTGATGATATCACCCCCGAGCAACTTCAAAAGATCGCAATGATGGTCATCAAGGTGACCCTGATCCTCCCACTCCTCCTTATTCTGGCCTGGGGCGCCTTCAGCAGTTTTTACATTGTCCAGGCCGAGGAGCGTGGCGTGGTCATGCGGTTCGGAAAGCTCAAGGATGTTTCCAGCCCCGGACTTCATTTCAAGTTACCCTTCGGCATTGATCAGGTCCACTTGGTTGCCACGGAAAGGGTTCTCAAGGAGGAGTTCGGCTTTCGCACCCGCGAACTGGGGGAGCGGACGGATTACGAAACCACAGGTTATGAGGAAGAATCCCTCATGCTCACCGGCGACCTTAACGTCATCGATGTTTCCTGGGTCGTCCAGTATCGCATCGCCGACCCGGTGAAATACCTCTTTAATATTCGCGAACCCCAACAGACCCTTCGGGATGTTTCCGAAGCAGTGATGCGCCGCATTGTCGGCAATCGCGTCGGCAGCGACGTCCTGACGACCGCCCGCGTGGGAATCTCCGTGGAGGCCCGCCAGGAGATCCAATCCATCATGGACTCCTATGATGCCGGTCTTGCCATTGGCACCGTGGAACTTCAGGATGTCATGCCCCCACCGCGGGTCCAGCCAGCTTTCAATAGTGTGAATGTGGCCCGCCAGGCCCTTGAGCAGATGATCAACGAAGCGGAAAAGCGCAGGAACCAGCGGGTACCCCGCACGGAGGGCCAGGCGCTCCAGCTCATGGCCGAGGCGGAGGGATACGCCGCCGAGCGCGTCAACCGCGCAAAGGGTGAAACGGCGCGCTTCACCGCAATCCTTCAGGAATATAGACAGGCTCCCGAAGTCACACGAAAACGTCTATACCTCGAAATGATCGACGAGGTCCTGCCCCGGGCGGGCCGAATTGTCGTCACCCAGGACGGACAGACCGGGCCGATTCCCCTCCTCAACCTCAATGAAGGACGTACAGCACCAACGGGAGGCAGCCAATGACCGTCTCAACATCGACCCTCAAGAAACTCGCCGGAACGGCCGTTATCCTGGTCGCGGTTGCCATCACAGTCTTCTCGTCCGCATACCGGATCAATGAAGCCCAGCAGGGGATCATCCTTCAGTTCGGGGAGCCGATTGGTGATGTCATCTCCGAGGCGGGCCTTCACTGGAAGCGCCCCTTCATTCAGGAAGTCAGAAAGTTCGACAAACGCATGCAGGCATGGGACGGTGATGTGAACCAGATCCCGACGCTC
Source organism: Candidatus Sumerlaeia bacterium (assembly GCA_020831705.1). Lineage (GTDB taxonomy): Bacteria > Sumerlaeota > Sumerlaeia > SLMS01 > SLMS01 > JAFIGB01. The sequence goes on from JAFIGB010000021.1 coordinate 13,319, forward strand.
GGTCGGGAGTTCATCATTGTCGACACGACGGCCCGCTGGCGGATTGTCGATCCCCTCCTCTTTCTCAAGAGCGTTCGCGATGAGGCCGGGGCGAAAAGTCGCCTCAATGACATCATCGATTCCGTGGTGCGCGACAAGGTTTCCGGAACCGACCTTGAGGAAATTGTCCGCTCCCGTGATTGGAAATACGACCCCAGTGACCAACTGGAGGAGGAGCTTGACCGTACAGACATTGATCTCGAGGCCGCACCGACCAAGGGCCGCGAGGAATTGACCCGCGAGATCCTCACTGAGGCCTCGGCGGTTGTTGTGGATTATGGAATCGAGCTGATAGACGTTCGGATCAAGCGCCTGAACTACATCGACGACGTTCGTGTTTCCGTCGAGCAGCGCATGATTTCCGAGCGCGAGCGCATTGCGGAACGGTTCCGCTCCGAGGGCCAGGGTCGCAGCGCCGAGATCGACGGGCAGACGGATCGTGAAGTCCGTGAAATTATATCCCGTGCAGAACGTGAAGCGGAGGAAATCCGCGGGCGTGCCGATGCCGAGGCAACCCAGATCTACGGGCAGGCCTTCGGTGCCGATCCTGAGTTTTACGGGTTCTTCAAGACTCTGGAAAGCTACCGCAAGAGTATCACCGGCAACACCACCATCATGACAAGGGCCGACTCCGATTTCTTCCGGTACCTTGATACCGTGGATCATCCGGACATCAACATCGACTAGACGGCTGCTACTTTACGCAGAAATGGGAAACCCCACTGTTCAATCGACCAGTGGGGTTTTCCATGTCCAACGGTCCTCCCTGAAAAGCTAATTCCTGCGCTTTCGGCCCTTTGGCCTCAGGGTCTCCATGATCGTGGAGGGATCCTGGCCGCTCAGGACGATCTCCGCGAGCATCCTCATTCGGGGCCAGACATGGGAGAAGTACCGCTTCAAACCGGGACAAAGGTAATTCAAGCCGGGTTCGCCATCCGGAGTCAGGGTAAAGCGATGCTTTGGGCATTCCCCATGGCATGCGGAAACAAACTCACAGTTCCAACAGAACGCCGGAAGGGTGGCCGCCTTGTCGTTGCCGAACTTCTGTTGCCGGGGTGACATCACCATCTCACGAAGTCCTTTGCCCATGATGTTCCCAAGGTCGTATTCTGGATAGACAAAATGGTCGCAGGAATAGACATGCCCATTATGCTCGACGACAAGGGCATTGCCACAGGTTTCACGATATACACACATGCCCGGCTGGTATCCGGCGACTGCCGAAAGGGTGTTTTCGAAATGATTGACGAAGATGGTGCCGACGTCATTCAGGATCCATTCGTCGAAAATGGCAGCCAGGAAATTGCCCCATTGCCTTGCAGGGACGCTCCATGGCGTGACGGGCGATTCCCCCGGTTTTCCATCCTCCGGGGGGAAGGCAAAGGTAAGGCCAAGCTCCTTCGCCCGATCGTCCGGAAGGCGCTCCACGAGGGGGATGTATTGATGGTAAGTGGAACCAATCCCCTTCAGAAATCTGTATAGCTCCCTTGGTTGGCGGACATTGCTGGCATTCACAACGGTGAGTGTGTTGAACTCAACGGAATGTTTCTTCAGCACCTCCAACCCTTCCATGACCTTGTGAAAGGTCGGCCGCCCCCCCTTGTCCACCCTGAATTCATCGTGGAGTTTCTCAGGACCATCAATCGACAACCCCACCAGGAAATCGTTGGCGGCAAGAAACTCCCCCCACTCATCATCGAGAAGGGTCCCATTCGTCTGGAAACCGTTTCCGATTTTCTTACCATCGCCGTACTTCCCCTGCAGCTCAACCACCTTGCGAAAGAAGTCCACGCCCATCAGCGTAGGCTCTCCTCCCTGCCAGGCAAAATGCACCTCCGGGACATCCTGCGCCTCAATGTACTCCTTCACATACCTTTCCAACACATCATCCGGCATCCGGAACCTGTTTGTCCTGCCGACAAACTCCTCCTTTTCCAGATAAAAACAATAGGTGCAGTCAAGATTGCAAATGGGTCCACTGGGCTTGGCCATCAAGTGAAAGCTGAGAGGTTCCGCCATATCCACGTCCTTGGGGTCTGATAATAACTCCCCTTGAAATGGGAAGGGACCATGTCTGTTCCGTCAACCCGAACCTTGAACAACCGACTCCGTCGTATGGAATCACAAATTCAAAGCAGCCTGTTCATTCCCCTTGCGCCCCCCCATTCCAGAATCAGAGGAATGAACTTGTTGCAATGCGAAATACAAGGAGTCCGGTGA
>JAFIGB010000022.1 GCA_020831705.1 Candidatus Sumerlaeia bacterium
CATGTCATGGACGAGCAGAAACGGGGGCGTGTGTGGTCCGATAATAATTCCAGCTGCGAGATATCCGACAACAACCGAAAGGCGCATGGCACGGCAAATCAGACCGGCCACCCCGGCAAAAAGAGCGACAATTGCAAGGTCCAGAATGAAATCAATACCAGCCAAGTGTGATGACCCTTCTCATGGGGAAGTCAAAGACGCGGGGAATATAGACGCCTGAGGCGGGGCGGTTGCAACAGTTCATGACCCTCGGGAGACCATCTAGTTTGATCCGGGGGGTGGTGCGTGGGATTGGCATCGATTCCCCGTTTTTTGCCCGGATTGCCCCTTGACCTCCGGGGGCGATTGGGCGAAGAAAGAGCGAATCTGATCTGTTGCCCGAAGGGGAATCATCCATCATGGCGAAAACCTCCAGCGAAGTCACGGAAAAACAGGGGAATTATCGTGTTTTTGCCCTGAAATACCGCCCCCAGGTCTTCAGCGACGTGGTGGGCCAGCGGTCGGTTGTCCGCCAGTTGCAGGGCGAAATTCAGGATGGCCGTGTCGGCCATGCGTATCTCTTCACCGGTCCCCGTGGTGTTGGGAAGACGTCGATGGCGCGGATTTTCGCCAAGGCCCTTAATTGTGTGGAGGGCCCCACCCCGAAGCCGTGCGGGAAATGTGTCCATTGTCTGGGTGTTGCCAATGATTCGGATCTCGATGTGGTGGAGGTCGACGCGGCGACATACACCAAGAAGGAGGAAACCATCGAGCTGCTTGAGGGCATCGACCGTGTTGCCTTCAACGCCCGCTACAAGGTGTATATCATCGACGAGGTCCACATGTTCTCGACCGCGTCGTTCAATGTTTTGCTCAAGCGCCTGGAGGAACCACCCCCCGGCGTGGTGTTTATCCTGGCGACAACCAACCCCGAGAAAATCCCCGAAACGGTCATTTCCCGCTGCCGCCGGTTGGCGTTTGAACGTATTGAAACCTCGGACATCGTGGGCAGGCTTCAAGACATTGCGGAGCGGGAATCGGTCAATCTGGCCGAGAAGGACCGTGCCCAGGTGCTGGAGGCGATTGCCCTCGCCAGCGAGGGGGGAATGCGCGATGCCCAGGTGGCCTTTGACCAGTTGATCTCCCTGAGCGAGGGGGAAATCAACATGGAGGCCGCGCGGCAACTGCTCGGTATTGTCGAGGGCGACCTGCTCCATGATTTGTTGGAAGCGATCGTCTCCCGCGACACGGTGCGTTGCCTTACCATCGTTCATGGCTTGGTGGAAAAGGGGCGTGACCTCCAGCGGTTCATCAAGACCTTCACCCACTTTGTCCGCGATGCGCTGTTGGTGAAGGCAAATGCCCCCGATGAGTTGCTTCGTGTATCACGTTCGAACTCAACACGGCTGCGCAAGTCGGTCGATGAAATTTCCATGCCCTTCCTTCTCAACCTTGCGCAGCAGTTTCTCGAGTTGGAGGAGCGCATGAAGGGTGGCAGCCCGGCGCGGTTCCTCCTTGAATTTTCCCTCTTGAAGATTACGGCGATCCATCCCCACTTTGTGCTGGATGCCATTGATGCAAAAACCGCCCGACCGGTTGCCGTGGGCGGGGGTGCCCCGGCTGCGGAAGGTGGTGGCGGCGGCGCCCAGGGTTCGGCCAATGCAGATGGGCGGCGAACCGCCAAGGTGGAGGAATTCAATGTTCCCTCCCAGGCATCCGGCCCATCGATGTCCTCCATGCCGCGGGCAATGGTGATGCGTGATTCCGCCGTGGCGGAAGTTGAGGACGAGGTTGCCGAGGTCGAACTGGGTGATCCCGGTGAAGGCGGGGTTTCGAAATGGCCACCTTCTCCAGCGGATGTGGAAAATTTCAAGATTCGTGTGGAACGTGTCTCGCCATGGCTTCGTTCAACGATCAACAGCGGCGAATTGTTCTTCTCCCCCGATGAACCTGCGCTGGAGATCTCCCTGGCCACACACGACAAAATGATGAAGCCGCGGGTGGAATCGGCCGATTCCATTGCAATCCTGCGGGATGCTGGGCTGGCGGCCTTTGGAAAGCGGCTCCGTCAGGTGCGGATTTCTGTTTCCCACGAGGATGTGCCCCGCGAGGATGTCGAAAGGTCGGAAGGCAATGCCTCCGTCCGTGAAAAATCTGATCGTTACCCTGCCCGTGTGGTGAATGTTCCCAGTACCCCTCCCGAGCCTGACGTGGTGGTAAATGTGAAGAGCGACATGACCCTCCTGCGTGCCCTTGAGGAACATCACGACCTGCGTCAGGCCCTTGAGCTGATCAAGGAACACTACAACGCGGAACCGTTCCTCTTCAATGGTGTGCGGGTAACGCAATAATCATCCAACCGACGAGATTTAGAGCCCATGATTGATCCATCAACCATCCAGCGCCTTCAAAAAGACCTGCAAGTCCGCATGGAAAAGGCGAAGGAAAGCCTGAAGGACAAAAAAGTGGAAGGAACCGCTGGTGGCGGTGCAGTGACCGTGGTGGTCAATGGGCACTCCGAGCTTCTTTCCATCAAGATCAGCCCGGATGCTGTTGACCCCGAAGATATCGAAATGCTCGAGGATCTGGTGATGGCCGCCATGAACCAGGCACTCGAAGGGGCCCACAACCTTTACGAATCAACCATGTCCCAGGCTGCCGGTGGTGTGAAGCTTCCAGGCCTGTTCTAAGAGACACCGCCCGGTGGCTTCCCGCCCCCATCTCCACCCAAATCCCGAACAGTGAGCCTGACACCGATTCATGCCGCTTCCCCGTGCCATCACCACCCTGATTGGTGAGTTTTCCCGCCTGCCCGGCGTGGGAAAGCGCGGGGCGGAGCGCATGGTCTTTGATCTCGTCAGTGCCTCCCCCGAGCGACTCGAATCCCTCATTGGTTCCCTTCGATCCGTCCTTGAGGAAGTGGAGCTTTGTCCCACCTGCGGGTTCTTTATCTCCAATGGGGAGTGTGGATTGTGCTGCGGGAGGAGCCGCGATTGCGGGTCGATCCTCGTGGTGGAATCGCCCCAGGAAGTGCTTGCGGTGGAAAATGCCGGGGGGTACCGGGGGCTTTATCATGTCCTTGGCGGGCATCTGTCTCCCCTGAAGGGTGTTGGCCCGGGGGACCTGCGCATGGATACCCTTTCCCAGCGTCTCGCCAATGAGGAAGTTCAGGAATTGATCCTGGCCACCTCCCCCACGGTGGAGGGTGATGCCACGGCCCTGTATATCGCCCGGGAATACCATCGCGACGGCCTGACGATCACCCGCTTGGGCCGTGGCGTTCCCATGGGGGGATCCC
>JAFIGB010000025.1 GCA_020831705.1 Candidatus Sumerlaeia bacterium
ATCAGGGTGGTTTTGCCGTGGTCGATGTGGGCAATAATGGCGACGTTGCGGATTTTTTCTACTTGCATGGAGGAAGGAGTGTCCAAGTCTTCGAGAAATATGGCCCATTGAAAGGGCGGGGGGAGGGTGCACAGGATGACGGAGGACGTCAAAGGGCAATACGGCGAAGATGAAAATTGACCGATAAAAGGACGGCACGCGGTTTATCATTGTTGCTGGAACCAGCCCATTCCCGCCGCCACTACAACTGAGCATTTATATTTTTTTCCACATTCGCCCACCGATTCCTCTTGGATTCCCCCACCGAAAGCTTCATCCTTCGGAGTATCTGGGTGGGATCGTTCTGCCCATCGTGCCTCATATCACTTTTCGTCGGTTCAGGTTTCCATGAATAAAACACGTTCCTTCCCTGGTTGGCTCCTTCTCCTCGGCCTCTTTCTCCTCCTCCCCATTTCGGCCCCCGCCATTCACCCCCTTGAAGTCATCGCGGGAAACCTGAGGAGCCACCTTTTCAATACCAACAATTACCCGCTTCCCGTTGAGGGTGACTCAAGGGTGTACCGCCCCCCCTCCCAGGAGGAACTCGATACATTCCGGTCTGTTGTGCGGACCGTTCTGGCCGGGGATTACGTCCGCGCTGCGGAAATCGCCGCCGACATTGATTACCGGGTTATCTACTACCGACACACCGGATCGCCCACGGGGAACCATATTATCCTGCGGGAGGACAGTGACGACCCGGGGCATCATGGGGTCTACGTTTTCCGTATAGATCCCGTTCGCGACCTCATCATGGAAAGCCCCCATCCGCTCTTCGACGGAACATGGTTCCAGGGGATCGACCTGTATATCGAAACTGAATCTCTGGCGTATATTCAGGCGGGAACCCACCGCAGAAATTCCCCGGACGAGACTCCATGCGATGGCACCCTGCAAGGAGAGGCGAACCGAATCTCCGACATGGCCCATGTGGTGGATTCCTTTTTCCAAGTGGCCCATGAGGAATTGCACCTTCACTACCTGACGGCGGTCTGTGTTTCCGTCCATGGTATGGCGGCAAATACCCATGCCAGCGACGTGATTATCAGCAATGGAACCACGGGCACGGCCAGCTTTGCGGATTCCCTTTCCCGCCAATTGACCGCTAAAATGAATGAACTTCTCGTCAACGACCCGGCAGGCCGATTTGCCGTCAGTCACCAGGAACCCGGTGCCAGCTACCCCCTTTCTGGAAGTACCAACAAGCAGGGACGCTTCAGCAACGGATCCCCCGATCCCTGTCTGGTCAGCGTGGCGAATGCACCAAATCCGGAACGATTCATCCATCTCGAACAAGCCCCTTCGGTGCGCAATACACCAGCGTCCAATTGGCGGTTTGTCATCGATGCCTTCAACGAACTGGTCCCCCTCCATCCCCCACTAATCCTGGCTCCGGGGCCGGCTCTGATGAACCTCGCCCATTGGCCCTTCGATGGCAATCTCACCGAGACCGTCGCAGGGCGCGATGGCACCGCCTCCGGGACCCCGCTCCCTGCATCAGGCCGACCGGGGCGGCTGGATGGCTCCCTTTCCTTCAACGGAAGCAGCGATTATGTTACCCTTCCGGTTTTTGATTATCTGGGGGGGCATCAGGAATTTACGCTCTCCTTTTGGTTTTCAACCGAGCAAAATGGAAGCTCCCTGCAATACATGATCAGTCATGGCCCCGTCGGATACAGCTTTATATCCGATGTGGACCGACTGAATATGCCGAGCAGTTTCCATCTATACACCGTCAATGGCGGGGGTGGAACTTTGCGCATGCGATTCACAACCGACAATGGGACCTTTATCGAGTACAACGACGGTACCGGCGGACTGCTCAACGGTGAATGGCACCACCTTGCCCTGACCCATTCCTGGCAGGCGGGGACCCGGATCTGGCTCAATGGGGAGGAGGAGGCCTTCTTCCCGGAAACGGCAGGATCGGGCTTCAACCCCGAGATGGACATCATCATCGGAACCCGGACCGATGCGTCCGGCAATCGCTTCTTCGGCCACCCGGACCCCGAAATTGGCCGCATCAACGACATTCGAATCTTCAATCGGGCCATGGGCCAGACCCAAATCCAGCGATGGATCGATGAGGATCTGGCCGTAAATTACCCCACTCTCTGGAAGGTCTACTGACGAAAATACTGCGTGATTGAAAAATAATCCGCGGTCGTCGCTAGATTTTGCTTTCGCCTCCTCATTACGGCATCCACCGTTTTTGAGAGTGATCGATTATTGCACTCGCGACACCCTCAAGAGGCAATCAGCCATGTTTACTCCAAAAGTGATTCGATTTTGGGGCCTTCCCCTGACATTTCTGGCATTGATTCTTCTGCCGGTCACCCTCCGGGCTGCGGCGCTCCCCATTGAAGTCCGCACCGGCGATCTCAAGGCTTACCTGGAATCGGTCCCGGTTCCCAACGCAACATCCTCCGACAAGTACACCACCCCCACCATGGATGAACTGGCCACCTGGCGTGCCGTTGTCCAAAACGTCATTGATGGCAAGCATGTGGTTGCCGCTGAACTGGCCCAGGAAATTGGTTACCAGGTGATCTACTTTCGCGACACCACCACAACACCGAGCCAGCACATTGTCCTGAGGGAAGTGAGCGCAACTCCCGGCTGGCACGGAGTCTACGCATTCCGCCTCAACCCCGTTCGCAATCTGGTCATTGAAAGCCCCCACCCGCTCTTTGACGGCACCCGGGTCCAGGGGATTGATCTTTACCTGGAAACCGAGTCCCTTGCCTTCATGCAGGCGGGAACCCACCGCAACAATCACCCCGACGAAAGCCCCTGCGATGGTGGTTTTACCAGTGGGGATAAATATCGAGTCTCGGATATGGCTCATGTTGTGGATTCATTCTTTCAGGTGGCTCATGAGGAAATACACATGAACTACCTGCAGGCCGTCTGTCTTTCTGTACATGGCATGGCAGCAGCCACCCACACCAGCGACGTGATTATCAGCAATGGAACCAATCAGGAGCGGGATTTTGCAGACTCCCTTTCCCTCCAACTCACGGCCCACATGAATCAACTCCTCGTCGGCGATCCCGGCGGCAGATTTGCCGTCAGCCACCAGGAGCCAGCAGCAAATTACCCCCTTGCTGGCACAACAAATAAACAGGGCCGATTTTCCAATGGATCGCCCAACCCATGCTCACAGAATGCCCCCAGCGCAACAAACCCCGAACGCTTCATCCATCTCGAGCAATCCCCCGCCGTGCGCAACCTCCCAAGGTCTAACTGGGATTTCGTCACGGAATCCCTGAATGCAGTGATGCCCCTTTGGACGGCGATGACGGTTCCTCCCCCCCCGGCACCGGAACTGATTGCCTATTGGCCCTTCGACGGGACCACTTCAGAAACGATCTCCGCCCGTGACGGCGCGGCCACTCCTCCCCTGACGTTTGCTTCCGGACGTCCTGACCGGGTCGAGGGTGCCCTCAATTTTAACGGGATCAGTGATTATGTCACCCTTCCCAACTTTGACTACTCGGGCGACCACGAGGAATTCACCATCATGCTATGGTTTGAATCCTCCTCCTCCGGCGAACCCTTCCAATATCTCGTCAGCCAGGGACCCATGGGGATCACCACGGGCGGGACTGACATGGTCAATCTTCCCCACTCCTTCCACATATACCTCAATGATGGCGGAAACTTCCGGATGCGATTCACCACCGGCGATGGCACCCATTGGTTGTATAATGGGTCCAACGATCTCCTCGACGGCCAGTGGCATCATGTCGCGCTGACGTATTCCTTCGAGGACGGTGCGGCTGTTTATCTCGATGGGAACCTTGAGGCCGCCTTCCCTGACGTATCCGGGGGAAGCTTCAAGCCGGAGGGACCGATATTCGTCGGGGCACGATCCGACCTTGGAGCGGGAAGATTCTTTGGTCGTCCTTCCGGGGATGACGGGCGAATCAATGACATTCGCCTCTTCAACCGGGCCCTTTCCCAATCGGAAATCGAATCGCAATACATTGCGGACCAGGTTGCCACCAGCATGGCGGACTGGCTTCAGCTCCAGTGAATTGCAGTTATTGGGCGGTGTGGCCATATCACCACACCGTCCAATTCATGTTTCCCCCATCAACATCCACACTTGCCCCCTAGGGGGGACCTCGCCTTGTATCCCTGACAGTTGAAGGAAACAACGAGGTAATCCGCCCATGATCATGAAAGACAAGAAGGTTCTGGTTGTTGGTGTCGCCAACAAGTCATCCATCGCGTGGGGCATCAGCGAAGCCCTTATTCGCGAAGGGGCCCAGGTCGCCCTGACCTACCAGAAC
>JAFIGB010000026.1 GCA_020831705.1 Candidatus Sumerlaeia bacterium
GAGCAGGTGATGAATCACGCATTCGACGGAAGGCCGGGCGCCCTTTTCGGGCGATACACGTGCAGCCATGATGGCATTCTTGAAACGCTCTTCACGGGCCGAAGGGTCATTTTCCGGTTTGGTGCCGAGGAGGGCATCGAGGGGTGCACGCTCGAGGGCAACAAAGCCGTCTTCGGTGATGGTGGCGAGGCTGTGACCGCTTGCCTTGACGTGGAGGACGGTATCGTCCTTCACGGATGTATTGCCGCCCCCTGCAATGACGAAGCTGGGGTCGCTGCCGTAATGGCGGGAAAGGGCGATCAGGTCGCTCATGGAGTTTCCGTCCTTGCGCGTCCTGACTTTGCTCACCGTGGCACCGGTCATATTCAGTGCTCCTGTTGGTTTGATTTTTCGCGGAAGCGGCTGATCAGTCTTTCGCCCAAAGTACGGAATACCTTGATGCGATCCTCGTCACTGGAGTGGTTGTCGTTAAGGATGCCCGAACTGTCGACATATCCCTCGCCACCATGAAGGGCGAGATATTGATGGGCGGCAACCACGCAGGCACCCTCGCGGAATATTTCCATCGCTTCCGGGGGGACCGGCTCACCATTGAGGCATGTCGGTTCCAGGGAAATCAAGTCCAGGGTGTTGTGCTCGGTTCCTGCGGTGACGATAATTCCTGCGCGGCGAAGAGCCTTCACATACTTGAGAAGCATCCCGGGTGTGTTGCGCGTGGGGATGAATTCGGCCATGTGGAATCCACGTTCGGCAAGTCGCGCGGGGAGTTCCTCCGCCGGATCCTCGAAGCCACAGAGGGGGCTGGTACCGTCGGCCAGAACCGGGTAGCAGGGAATACCACCGAGTTCGATGACCAGTTCGCGGCCTTCGGCCACCGTGGCGAAACTTTCCGGGATATACGCCGGTTTGCCCGCTTTCATCAGGTGCGACCGGATTTCCCCCTGAACCGCCACAGCATCGTTGGGATCGCTCTTTGGCGTTGTTCCCAGGATTTTAGCCAACATGGAGATTCGCGACTCCATTGCGACCAGGGAAAAGAATCGCTCCTGGAAGGCACGGCAAAGGTGTCGTTCCTGAAGGTAGACGCTTGCGGGGGGGGAATCATGGCGGACAACGACTTCCTCGATGATGGCTTCCAGTGTCAGGCCGGTCGAAACTCCCGCATTCTTGAAGATAGTGGCAAGTTCCTCCGTCATCCTTCGCATGCGATGGGTATCCCTGCTCCTGATTCCTTCCAGAAGCTCCGTTGCCCGTGGGGACATTTCCTCAAAACGGGTGATTCCCTTTCCGCAAATATACATGCGGCCAGGGTTGCCCGGATCGTTGACCTTGATGGCTTCCTTCTGAAGGACGTCGTCGATGGTGATTACTTCCAACCCAAAGAGGGGGAAGATGCCCTTCTGGGTGGCGAGTTGGGAAAATTCGCGATAAACGGAGAAATCATAATAATTGCTGACGCCAAGGACGGCCAGATCTTCCGCGGCTGCCAGATCGGCGACTTGCTTAATGCTTTCAAACGCTGAAAAGTTCGGTGGCAGGTGTATGTGGGCATTCACCCGAAAGGAGCCGGGAGTCTGAGCGCTTCTTGAGAGCGTTTCCGGCGCTCCAATGGACCGCATCACTTCCAATGCCTCGGCGATGGCAACCGTCATGATTCTGAATCTCCCGGTATTGGCCGTGCAATACGTGCGCGACCAAGAATGACGGGGCGATCTTCCCCATGGTTATTCGTGGTGGCAAGTGGTAAAATACGATCACAATGTGTCAATTGTGATCTAATGTGGGCCGATGGGGTCTTGGTTTGATGGCGCCGGCGCTCCAAATCGGCCTGTCCTGCAGCCATGAGCGTCTTCAGGTTTTCATCGACCAGGAAATCCGCCTGCCTGATTCAGTCCGAATAGGGATGCGTTCCATGGTTCCACCTTCCCATTGACCACGCCATGACACCGGGCATCAATACTTGATGATTGAATGTGAGCATTCTTCCCGGCCAACTTAACTCTGACAGGTTACACCATGCATGCACTCGAGCGCCGTCGTCGTATTCTTGAAATCCTTGCCGAAACCTCCTTCCTGAGTGTCGAGGAGGCGGAAAAGAAGTTGGGTGCGAGCCCGGCAACGATTCGCAGGGACTACAATGAACTCGCCCACCAGGGCCTTGTCGTTCGGGGCCATGGTGGCATTCACCGTTTGGACAATGCACCGATCATGGGGGTCCTTCCCTTTTCCCGCCGCAAGGTCGAGCATCCCGAGGGGAAGACGCGAATTGCCAAGGCTGCGGCTGGTCTTCTCAAGGATGGCGAGATTGTCATCATCGACGGAGGCACAACGACGGTCAATCTGGCCCAGTTCCTTCCCCAGCACGTTCGTGTTGTCACCAATTCCCTTCCCCTTGCTTCCGCCCTCAATGAGCCGGGCAACGGCCGGGTTGGAGTTCCGGAAGTCAACATGACCGGCGGTTATGTCTATCCACGGAGTGAGGTGCTCCTTGGCCCCCAGACAGTGAAATCCCTGGCCGAGTACAGCGCCGACTGGACCTTTCTTGGGGCCGGTGGAGTCACCGTTGATGGAATTTTCAACTCCAACAACCTGATTGTCGATACCCAGCGGATGATGATTGAGCGGGCGGGGAAGTTGGCGATTCTGGTCGATTCGACAAAATTCAAGGGCCCGGCGATGATGAAGGTCTGCGAGCTTATGGTGGCTGATTATATTGTCACCGATGAAAAGCCCCCCGCAGAACTTCTGGAGGCCTGCAAGGAACACAAGGTCGAGGTGGTGGTCGCCAAGTAGCTAAGGTGGCCAATCTTGTCCCGACTGACTGCGGGGATTACGGGGATTGGAGCCCCCATTGTCCCCAAATGCCAAACTGTGTTCTTTCCTCCTTAGCAAAATGGACGAGCCCACCGATTTCCCTCTGGCCATTGAATAGCTCGCCAATCTCCTCTTGTGACAAAACCATCATGGCGGTGGAAAGGGCGTCGGCGATGGCTGCATTGGGAGAGCAGGCCCATGCGGCATGGTCCCTTGGGGCGCGTTGGCCGCTTCTTGGGTCGATGATGTGATCCCCGTGAAGAACCTGACCGGAACCGCTCATGGCGAAATCGTGGAGGGTGATGGTGCTGAGGATGTTTTCCTGGTCGGTGGGGTCGCGCAGGTAAAGTGACCAGCCTCCTTTTCCCGGGCCGTCGCCCCATGCGCGAATCGAGCTTTCCCCTCCCTGGACGATTCCCGCGGGAACATCCCAGTCACGGCGCAACAGTTCCGCGGCGCGGTCAACGCCGTACCCCTTGCCAATGGCTCCCAGGTCAACGCGAAGACCCTCGACAGCCACACCAATCACGGTGTGGTTTTCGTTGGAAAGGAGTTTGTCCATGCCGCAGATCGAAAGGATTTCGTTGGGGACTTTGGATTTCCGGGGGTGTTTCGCCCGCCAGGCGAGGAGGGCGCCAATTGTCGGATCGAAGGCACCGGCGGTCGCCATCCATGTCTCCCGGGCAAGGGCTAGACACTCGGAGGCAATGAGGGAGGGGCGGTATTCCTCGCCCGGTTTCAGGGCATTGATGCGGCTGGTGTCGCTGTCATACCGAAACCTGCTGAGGGCATTTTCCACCAGTTCGATTTCCCGGAAGCCAGCATTCGCGGCCTTGCCTGCCTCATCGAAGTCAACCCCATGGATCGTGATGGTGAATTCGCTGGCCATGGCGTTGCGGCTGAATGTCCAGGTTTCGGATTTCTTCTTCACCGGCGGTATTCCTCCAGCCATGCCTGCCAGATTTCCCGTCGAACGAACAGCACCAACGGGACTTCGGGGCGCATGGGAATATATTCGAAGTGGTAGTCCCCCTTCAGACGCGCCGAGACATCCTCCCAATCTGTGTAGGGGGCAATGATCACATCAAGGGGGACATCGGGGATGTCAATCCAGTAGCCGACATTGGTCCGCTCGCGAAGAAACCAGGGGTAGGGCCAGTAGTCGGTTCCAAACACACCAACAAGTCCGCCGTGTTGTTCCGCCACGATGGCGATTTCATTGATCTTTACCCCCTCGCTGTATGCCATGGGGAGGGAATGGGAGTACACCCACGGGTTGCGGGGGTCGGTGGAAAAGCGGCCAACAGTGTGCTGGAGGGTGTTCCACTGGGTCAGGGGAAGCAGCAGAAGGACGGCCATGAATGCCGTGCGTCCATGGTGGGCGAGTATTGCTCCGGGGAGGATGGCCGAAAGGGCCAGCAGCATGATCGGGGAGAGGAGCAGCCACGGAGTCTTGTAGGGAATAAGAACGTAGAGAAGGGTGAGCATCACCGGTTGGATGGCAAGGAACCGCTGCCACCGGGGGCGCTCCCTCCACGAGGCAAGAACCAGCCCCAGGGAGGCGAGGGCGGGAACAACAATGGGCCATTCAGACCAAACGGGGGCGCCACCCATGCGATACCAGAGCAACCTTTGGAGGAAAAAAGAGGGGGGATGATCGTGATGGGCACCAGTGGCTGCACGGTGGGTGCCATCGACAAGGGCGATGGGAAGTTCGAGAAGCGCCATCGGTCGCGTGAGAAAGGCGCTATACACGAGGAGGATGGGCAGAAGGAATGCGGCTGCAATTCCGAAGATGCGACCCGGCGCAGGGATGGTCCATCCCCGCCAGCCCCCCACAAGCAGAACGCCAATACCCATCGTGGCAAGAAGGAGGAGAGCGGTCATTTTCAAACAAAGGGTCAGGCCAAGAATTCCCGCGAGAATGTAGATCTCCCCCGGACGTGATACCCCGCCAAGTTGCCGCAGGGTCATTGTCACGGCATAAACGGAGAGGACGGCAAGGAGCGGCTCCTGGATGAAGTAGGCGGAAAAGAAGAAGACGCATGGAGATGCCACGGCAAGGAGGAGAAAGGGAAAGGCGGATGTTCCGCAAAGGGGGCGGAGGAGAAAGGGAACGCCTGCCAGCAGCAGCGTCGCCAGCCAGGGGAGGAACCGGATGGAATATTCGGTCAATTGGGTGGGGGAGGAAATGCCCACCAACCGATGCTGGAGGGCGGAAAGATAATGAAGGAGAGGGCCATGGTGATCGGTGGGAACGAAGGGATGGGCGCCGGAAACCATCAGGTCGGCCATGCGCATGGCCTGAACCGCCTCGTCGCCGTGAACGACCCGCCCCTCGATCGTTGCGAGCCTCCACGTCATGGCACCAAGAAAGAGCATGAGGACAACAATGGCGATCGTGGCCTGGTGGGTCTTGCTCTTGAGTAGGATTTCCACGGTTTATATGTTTGAACCGGAGCTGGAATGTTTTGTTTGCAGACGATCAATTCTGATTTACATGCAACATGGGCATTAACGGGGGTTTCCCCTGCCGTGCAAAGGGAATTCGGCCTTATTGCGGGGAAAACCCCATCCCTTTATGGGAGCATCCGGTTGTACGGAATTGTTTCAAAGTGATTGAAAATGACTGATTTCGCTTGCGCAGGTGAGTGGGGAGCGCTCCAATTCAGGGCAATTCGCCGGAATCGGCTTGCCCGGCAACACACCTTATTTGACAGAAAAAAACCACCGGAGGTTCCCAAGCCAATGAAACGTCTTCTCGTTTTGCCCGGATTTCTCGCCCTTGCCACACTTCAAGCTCAGGCACCGGCCCTCATCGACAACATCAGTGCCGACCAGGAAACCATCACCATCCACCTTCAGGATGGGGCGAGCGGATCTGCCAGGGTGGCGGAATTTCCCGTTTATTCGGAAACGGGCTTCCCCGATGCCGATCAGGGATGGGGAGTGAGCGGATTTGGTGGGGCGGTTATTTATGAGGATGGCCGGATCAAGCTCACCTTTACCGATCCCGGGTCCGACCCCTTCGATCCCTACATTATCAATGGGACACCCGTGGATGCCAACGGCGCCGACCAACTGGCAATTCGGGTGCTTTACGCCAACCCAGACACTTCCGACCCCGCCACCATCGGTGTCTTTTCCTTCCGCGAGGATTTCTCCGAATTTGGATATACAAACACCACCATCACCCCGTCGAGCGAGTGGCAAACCATCCGTGTGGATCTCGATGCGGTGGCTCCCGTGGATTGGGAGGGTAATCGCATCCTTCGTCTGGACATGCCCGACAATGCCATTTTTGCCGACTTTGAAAACGCGGAGTTCCAGATCGACTGGATTGCCCTGACAAGCGATCCCGATTTCGACGCCACCTCCTTTGGCCCGGGCGATCAGCTCTGGGACTTCGAGGGACCCCGCAAGCCATGGATCGGTGATTTGAGCGAACTCGTTACTTTTTCCCGCTTTGATGGAACCCGGGATCGGCTCTTTTCCCGGTTTTACCTCATCGACGAAAACACCACCCCCATTGCCGGCCCCAATTTTGTCACGGACTTCGAATCCATTGATGTGGGTGGTCCCGATACCATCGGCTTTTACTCCGCCAATGCAAGCATGACGGCGGACTTCTCCGGCCCCTACCTTTCCCTCACTTATCAGGATCCGGCACCCGACCCCTTTGACCCGATCCTGAACAGTGACCTCCTCATTGATATCGACCAATTCACCCACCTCCGTGCACGGGTCCGCTATACAAACCCAAACACTGGGGCCCCCCAGCCAGCATCCATCTACTTCTTCCCCCAGGGGGCACCCTTCCAGCTGGCATCCAGCACCATTTCCGGTAATGGGGAATGGGCAATTCTCGATATCCCCCTTGTTGACGGAACCTCCAGCGACCCCTTCTCCGGCAGGGGGACTATTCGTCTTGATCTTCCCAACGATACAACTGCTCCCGAGGTCGTCGGGGCCGAACTGGAAATTGACTGGATTGCGCTGACGAGCAACCCGTCCCTGGACGGCACCAATGTGACCGGGGATGACATGTTCTGGGACTTCCAGGGGAATGCAAGTCGCGACTATACATTCCCGACTCCACCGACGATCAAGGGCCTTCAGGTGGAATGGATCGAGGACGCCATCGAGCTGGGCGTGAACCATGCCGGGCAGAACGTCGTCCAGTCCGCCCTTTTTGATTTTTCAAACACCTCCCCTATTACCTGGGTGGTGGACGGCCAGACATTCCACTTCAGCCCGGCGTATGTTCAATTGCTTGACGATGAAGTCAGCAAGTTGAGCCGCTCCGGTGCGAATGTCTATATGATCCTGCTGAACCAGATTCCGACCACCCCAGACCCGTCGAATCCCCTGATTCACCCGTTGAGCCTCCCTGACGAGGCGCCAAACAACCTGGGGGCGTTTAACCTGACCAGCGAACAGGGGTTCCGTTTCTACCGGGCGATGGTTGAATTCCTCGCCCATCGTTACTCCCACCCCAGCTCCCCCCTTGGCCGGGTTCAGGGGTACATCGTCGGCAATGAAATCCAGTCCCACTTTTTCTGGTATAACATGGGGCGCCAGGCGCCGGATGTTGTCATGCGTGAATACGAGGAGGCCGTTCGCATGGCGGACCTCGCCGTCCGTCGCATTGCACCGAACGCAAAGACATACATCTCCATGGACCATTACTGGGATCGTCGTCCCATTGACGGGGCGAACAACAACAACCGCACGATGAACGGCAAGGAGTTCCTCGACAGCTTTGCCGCCCATATCCGGGATCGGGGTGACTTCCCATGGCATGTCGCCCACCACCCGTATCCCCACAACATCAGCAATCCGGAATTCTGGGGGTCGGGGAGCGACAATGTCACCTTTTCCTTCAACACCGGGCGCATCACCTACAAGAACATTGAAATGCTCCCGATATACATGGGTTACCCGGAGATGCTTTACCGCGGCGAGCGACGGTCGATCATCCTGAGCGAGCAGGGCTTCAATTCCCCCAACACCTCCAATGGTCAGCAGCGCCAGGCCGCCGCCTTCGCATGGGGGTGGCACCGTGTTGTCAATACCGAGGGTATTGATGCGCACATTCTCCATCGCCATATAGACAACCGCAACGAGGGAGGGCTGAACCTTGGCCTCTGGACGGAGGACCTGGATGCACCGGAAATATCAGTTCCTCTGGCGAAAAAGGAAATCTGGGAGCTTTTCAAGTACTCCGACACCCCCGACTGGCAGACCTACTTTGATCCCTACCTTCCCTTCCTTCCCATTTCCAGCTGGGAGGAGGGTCTTCCCTCGCGCATCAATATGGTCTTCTTCTTTGATGCAGGCATTCAGGGGTGGGGTGCTCAGAATGACGTCTCCGGGTTCACACTTGAAAACAATCGCCTGAAGGGAACCAGCACGGGGAATAATCCCACCCTTCGTCGTAACGGCCTCCTTGTTCCCCCCGAACAGGTCGACACCATCGTTCTGGACATCAACGCCAATGCAGGAAGCCAGGGACGCCTTTTCTGGTCGACGAGCAGCAACCCCGGTTTCGACATTTCCCGCTCGGTGACCTTCAGCCTCGGCAGCAAGAGCAGCCATGTCACCCTCGACATGGACGGTGTGGCGGGTTGGTCGGGTGAATTCATTACCGGCCTTGAAGTGGTCCCCGTTCTTGACACACCCGGCGCGGAATTTTCCGTGGGGTTCATTGTTGGTGGCCTTGGCGATTCCCTGGAACTTCCCGAGGCCCGAGTCGGCCGGGGTGACTACCTTCTCTTTGATTGATGAAGATCATTGCGGAGAATGTGGTGGGGGGGCATGAACAGCCTCCCCTATTGCTTCAAATGGTCGCCCCGGCAGGCCGGCTGAACCGTCAGGCGACAATCGTAAGTGCTGATCAATAGCCCGGGATTCTGATTGACGGCGATTGGGCGCCCCGTGGAAAATAGACATTGATCGTCATTGATCAGTAAAAGTGTCCGAATATGGAGATGACCACATGCATGCCCTAGAACGTCGCCGCAAGATTCTCGAGATGCTTCAGGAATGTTCGTTCCTGAGTGTGGACGATGCGCAAAACGCCCTGGCCTCCAGCCCCGCGACCATCCGCCGGGACTTTGCGGATCTTTCCGAGCAGGGCCTTGTCGTTCGTGGCCATGGCGGCATCCACCGTGTCGACAACGCGCCGATTATGGGCGTGCTCCCCTTTTCCCGCCGCAAGGTCGACCATCCCGAGGGGAAAAACCGCATCGCCAAGGCTGCCGCAACCCTCGTCAATGACGGGCAGATCGTCATCATCGACGGCGGCACCACGACACTCAATCTGGCCCATTACCTTTCCCCCCATGTCCGCGTGATCACCAACTCGCTTCCCCTCGCCTCGGCGCTCAACGAACCCCGCAACGGGCGCACCATCGTCCCCGAGGTAAACATGACCGGTGGTTATGTCTATCCACGGAGCGAGGTGCTCCTCGGCCCCCAGACCGTGAAGAGCCTCCTTGAATATAATGCGGACTGGACCTTCATCGGTGCCAATGGTGTCATGCCTGACGGCATCTTCAACTCAAACAATCTTGTCGTTGATACACAGCGCATGATGATCCAGCGCGCCCAAAAGGTTTGTATCCTCGTTGACGGAAGCAAACTGCTCCGTCCCGCCATGATGAAGGTGTGTGACCTCGCCGCGGTTGATTACATCATCACGGATGAAAAGCCTCCCCAGGAACTGGCCGACGCCTGCGAGGAATTCAAGGTCACGATTACTGTGGTCTGACTCCCCGTTTGCAAGACCGGATGAATATAATTATCCCCCCGAAGGTCACCGCACCTCGGGGGGATTTGCCATTCCTGGTGAATTACTCAATCGTATAGATGTAGGTACCAGCGCTGTTGATGGTGAAGTCATGGCCTGTTGTTCCGTCCCGGGTTACCGCATCTGGGAAGTGAAGCTGGATGGGGTGAACGGGATCGGTGGCAATGGTGAGGGAAATTTCCTCGTGGCTGGCGGTGATGTTCATCTCGATTCCTTGAAACAGAAAGCGATCAAGGGTCAGGTGGGGGAGCGCGGTGGGAATCCTTGGCGCGATGCGAAGGTGGTCCCCACGAGGATCCAGGCCAAGGAAGCCGTAGGGGACGATGGCGGGGGGGAGGCTTGATTCGAGGAATTCGAAGTCAATCCCGATGCCCCCCGCGGTGCCGCCTCCCTGGAGGCCGATGCCCTTCTCCTCGTAATACGCCCGGTAGCCGCCGGCTTCGGTGACTTCAATATCCCACTCGATGATTTCAAGGAGCCGTTCCCAGGCATCGTCCGGTCCGTAGACCTGAAGGCGTGCATACAGGTCGTAGAATGTCATGCCCAGCACGGCGCCGCCATCCTGGATCTGCTGTCCGAATTCCAGGTCCTCGGGGTACATCCAACCCTGGCCGTACCACTCGATGTTGCGAAGGGTTGTGGCACGGGGACCGAAGCGGAAGGTGTATATATCCTCGCCGGTGGAGGTGTCGCCGTCGACAATGCGCCTGCCGGATATCCAGTCGAGGGCCTCGCGGGCGCGATCCTCATTGGCGATTCCGTACCAGATGGCTTCCAGGGTGACGAAGGTGAAGCCGAAATCATAGGCGCGCCCCTCCACGTCGAAGGAGCCAAAAAAGCGCCCGGTTTCCGGATTCCAGAACTTGTCGTTCGCCACTTCCCGCACTGTTTCGGCATGGCTGCGTAGCTCCTCGGCATCAAAGGCCAGCGAGCCGCGGGGTATATCCCAGGCGGGATTCCGTTTGATCGCCTCCTCCATGTTGGCCATGGCAAGGAGGGCGCCGTAATACTGGGCGGTGCCGTACATGTCATCCCAGCCGAAGGGGAGCAGGTCGTAATAATTGTTGCCGATGCCATGCCCCGGTCGGGGGACCTTCACGCCGTCCTCGTTCACATACCATCCGGCCAGGCCGTCGTGGCCCACCTTGGTGTTACGGACATGGTTGAATTCCAGTGTGTTGAGGGATTCCTGTGTATAGCGAAGGGCCATGCGCAGGCGGTTGATGTGCTCCCGCAGGAAAACGATGTCCCCTGTCCAGCGGAAGTATTCCCACGCTCCGGTGACGAACAGCTTGTTGTTGTAGGGCTTCCGGGTGTCGTAGACGGTGAAGACGCTGTCGATGCGAATGTCAACCCCCGCCTCGCCCGGGGCG
>JAFIGB010000496.1 GCA_020831705.1 Candidatus Sumerlaeia bacterium
AAGTGTCGTCCTGGGGGGGGAACTGCAGCGCGGATCCTGTAGGTGCCAGAGCACGTACGTAGAGGAACCCATTCCAGCCTGATGCAATTTTCGGGTTCCCAGATTCGGATCCCAGATTTTCATTCCACGGTGAACCGGGCAGTGAGGTCAAATAAGCCACCGGTGTTGTTAGCCGAACTGGACCAAGGAAGTTATTGGATAAATTCAACAACCCCAAGTCCGTCTCCGGATACCTGTTGTGATCGACAGCATACGATTCGAGGGCCGTGACTACAGTTCTCATGTCAGCCAACGTCCGGCTTACCTTCGAGCGCACCTGGGCTTCGAGGAAGTTGGGGACGGCGATGGCGGCGAGGATGGCGATAATGGCCACGACGATGAGAAGCTCAATGAGTGTGAAGCCTCGCCTGTTGCAGATTTTTGAAAGTTTCATGGTTTCGTCTCCTGTGTTACTGGGTGGGGGGTACCCCAAAATGGGGGGTCAATCACCTGATTGATTGGAACGGTTCGCTGACTGGGGGTTGCTTGTCAACTGCAAACGGTTCGATTCAAAGGCAAAAATGAAAGAAAGTGTGCAAAATGGGTAATCCGTTGCAACGAGGGGCGGGACGGGGGCTTTTCCCGGGGGGGAAACCTGCCCTCCCCCCCGGGAAAAAAGTTCCCTCATCGCTGAATTTTCCAGTATCCATAGGAGTAATTCTGCGGCTGGAAGACAACCCGGTTTTCATTGAGATTCGCAGTGATCCCGTTTCCCTCAAGGAGGGGGTCGAGGCCATGGACGCTCCCCCACCATGCTGGCAGCGAAAGGGTAATGGTCTCCTCGGAGGGCTTTCTGAAGAAGGCGCTCAGGACGACTTCCTCGGGAGAGATGGAGGCGAGGAAAAGGTGCTCGGCTCCCCCATCAATCACATGGAGATTGCCACGGCGAAGTGCAACGCTCCCGTGTCTTGCATGAATGATTGCACTCGTTGTTTCCAACGATTTTTGCTCCGCATCGGTCCAGTCGGTCCAATGCATCATCCGTCGATTGTCCGGATCGTCCACTCCAGTTAGACCGATTTCGTCGCCATAATAGACCATCGGGGCGCCGGGCATGGCCATGAGGAAGGCAAAGGCAAGACGGAGCGGTTTATGGCTTTCCGCCGCCGCCATACCGGGTGGATTGGACCATGCGGTGGGTGTGGGATTCTGGTTCATGGTGCCCTCCACGTAGGCCATAAACCGGGGGACGTCGTGGTTGCCAATGAGGGGGCTCATGATGGAGGCGGGGGGGTAAAACCGCCGGGAATCGTTGATCGTGCCCCCCAGGTCGATCATTCTGCCGGTCCCGCGACCGAGGACATTCTGAATGGTGAAGTAGAGGGGGAAGTCAAACTGGGCCGGGAGAAGATCCGGGCCGAGGTATTCCGTCACGATGGAGTGCCCGCCGATGGTCTCCCCCACCTGGTAGACGAGTTGGTTGCGTTCCCAGCGGTATTTTTCGTCGAGGGTCCGCGTGAGGGTGCGCCAGAACTTGGTGGGAACATGCTTCACGGCATCATGGCGGAAGCCGTCGGCCCCTGTTTCCTCCAGCCACCAGATGGCGTTCTCCACCATAATGTCGGTAATTTCGTCGTTCCCTTCATAATCAAGGGTGGGCATGAAGGAATCAAACCAGGTGGTGAGGGGATGATCGTCAAAACGCCGGAGGTTCTTCGATCCGTCCGGGAGGATGTACTCGGTCTTCCAGTCTGGGTTTTCCTGGTAAAGGGGATGTTCGTCGTGGACGTGGTTGGAAACGAAGTCCAGAAGGATGGCGATTCCCTTCTCGTGAGCGGCGGCAACGAGGGCCTTGAGGTCGTCCATGGAGCCAAACTGCTCGTTGGTTTCCGTAAAGGAGGTCGGCCAGTACCCGTGGTAGGAGGTGAAGTAGTAACCACGGTCGATGGTTTCCTTCATGACATTCTGGGTGTTCTGGTTCACGGGGGAAAGCCACAGGGCGGTAACGCCGAGATCGGTGAAGTAGCCGTCCTCAATTTTCTTGCGAATGCCCGCGAAGTCCCCGCCCATGTAATTGACCAGGGGGATGAGTCGCTCGTCGTCCATGGGATTGCTCAGGGAGGGATCGCCGTCGTAAAACCGGTCCGTCATAGGGAAATAAATGATCTCATCCCGGGGCGAGCGGGGGGCATCGGAACTGGAGATGAGGAACGTCTCGAGGCCGGGGCGACCATCCGCGGAGCGTGCCGCGATGGTGACATAATTTTCCGAGAACCAGTAATCGCCGGAAAACTGGAAGGAGATGGTGTTGGTGCCGCTGTCGAGGCTCCAGCCCTCCTTCGGCGCGACACGATTGTTCAGGATGATGGAGACATTGTCGGGATCGATGGAACCATCGGGTGGGAGGAGGGCACGCACCCCTCCGTGCTCCCCCGCCCCGGGCATGTCGGCGGCAAGAAAGACAAATTCAAAGGGGGAGATTCCGGCGCCCTCCACGCGAATGACCGAGTTGTCATGGCCCCCGCTATCCCGCTCGGGGTTGCCCGGGTCGGGAATCCAGTTTCCATCGACGACAAACTTATAGGACCAGGTACCCGGTTCGAGGGGGTATTCGATGCGGAAGACACCTTCCTCATCCTGTTCAAGGAGGTCGCTTCCGGAGCTCCATCCATTGAATTCACCGGCGAGGGCGACCCTGCCGGGGGTGGTGCCTTCCGGGGGCGAGTAGGTAAACTCGACAATGGGAGTTTGCTGGAGAATGACCGGAACCTGAAGGGTCTCGGTGGATCCGCCGCGAAGGGAAACGTCGATGGACAGAAGGTAAAGCCCCTCGGTGTCTTCCGGGGCTTTGACGGTGACAATTTCCCCCTCGTGGCTGAGGGTGATTCCATCCGGGGTCGAGCGGACTGCCTTGATGGATTCCACGGGGCCACTGGCGGCGTTATAGACGGAAATGTCCCCCTGCTGACCGGTGCGCAACTGAAGGGGGGCAAGGGGTTCGGGCCTGTCGGGAGCGACCCAGATCGGCTCGCGGGCTTGAACGAACAGACTCCCTGAAAGG
>JAFIGB010000030.1 GCA_020831705.1 Candidatus Sumerlaeia bacterium
AAGCGGGGAACATGACCTCGTAATGGAGGGAGCCGTCGCGGGGGTGTTTCAGGCGCACATAACTTTTGTGGGCACGGAGGATCCCAAGGCATGTGGCCAACGCCCTGCTTTCCTCAAAATCGGAGGATGACCCCGGCAGGTTGAGGCGGTCTTCGCCACCCTCAAAGGCTTCCACGGCAATGCGCAGGCGTACGAACGTCCCCCCCTGGGGGCTGCTGTCACCGAGGCAATCGCTCAGGTCGGAGGCATTCAGGTTTTCGCTGGTGACCTCAATGTTGATTTCCCCCTCGCCGCGAAGACGCGCTGCCGCCACCTTCACCAAATTCGTGAGCAGGAGGAGAAGTTGGTCGTGGACCCCGCGTATCGGGGGAAGTGGCCCGATGACTTCCGAGCGAAACCGTGTTTTGGGGGAAAGCTGGGGAACAATGGTACGGGTCAATTCGCCCAACAGGTCCTGAAGCGACAACATCCCCGCCCTGGTTGTGCGCCAGGAACCGGAAAGGAGGTTCGAGGTGAACTGGGAGGCCTCCAGGGTAGTTTTTTCGATCATGCGCAGGGAATCGTGGGAGCTGTGCCCCGGACCGCCGTCCATCATGGCAAGCCCGGCATGCCCGAGGATGCCCATCAGGTAGTTGTTGATTTCATGGGCGATGGGCCCGAGGAGTCCGGAAAAACTGTCTCCCGACGGCGGCAGGGAAGCCACACCCCCCTCCACAAGGTCATGACCGACAGGATCCCTGAGGATCATCACGAATTGACCATTGGCAATGAGGGAGAGACGGGCCTGAAGGGGGAGGTTCTGCCCGTGGCATTTCAGGCAAATGTGAAGATCCTCGGATTGGCTCCCTTCCCGGCAATTCACCATCGCCGCTTCCAGAAGACCTGCATCACTGCTGGAAAGGTGGGAAAGAAGCCGCTTGCCATGAAGATCCTGAAGGTCGGGGGCATGGCGGGGAAGCCCATCGGCGCGGATGTCGAGAACCACACCGTCGGCGTTGAAGTGAATGACGGCCACCGAACAGAGGGAAAGCACCCCCTGAAGATGGGCTTCGGTGCGGCCAAGGGCACGTTCCAGCTTCCTCCCCACGGTGAGGTCGGTGATGGAACCCTGGGAGACAATCAATTCCCCTTCATCATCGAAGCGCCCCTGGATGGAAATTTTCAGGTGAACGAGGGCGCCGTTTGCCCGGCGCGCCTGGATCGTGGTGTTCAGGCTCGTTTGCCCCTTGAGCAGGTAAAGACAACTTTCCCCGATTTCATTTGTCCATTGGGCAAGGTTGACCGAGCGCCTGGCGTCGTCGTGGGTGGCAAACCCAAGGGTGCGCAGGAATTGGTCATTGCAGTTGAGAAGTCGCCCGGTGGGGGAAAAGACGAAGTTGCCGATGGGCGCTTCATTGAAGAGGACCTTGTACTCCTTGGAGGTCGTCTCGTAGGCATCGCGTACGTTGACCAATTCGGTGACGTCGATGAGGATCCCGACAGTTCCGGCCACTTCTCCGGAAATTTGCCGAAGGGGGGAAATCTGGCCATCAAAGTGTCGCCCGTTCATGGAATGGCGAAGGCGCTGGGGCTTGCCATGGAGGGCGCGTCGGGTGGCGCGGGTAATTTCAGGCTCGGGGTCATCAGAGGGGAAAAGGCGGGAAAGGCCCTGCCCCTGATGCGCGTTGGGGCGAATGTCGAGAAGGTCGAGGCCGGACCCCAGGGTGGAGGTGATGACGAGATTGAGGTCGGCAGTCCAAAGGATGATCGGCAGAACATTGAGGATGTCATGGAGACGTTCCTCCGCCCGCCGCATCGACTCCATGGCGTTGCGACTCCGGGTTTCATCACGGTAGATGGCCACCTTGAGACCGTCTGTCCCCGCGAGGGGAAAGGTCTTCACCGAAAGGTACCGCAACATCCCATTGGGACGGCGGATGGCCTGTTCGGTAATGGCGCTGGCATGAATGGAGTCGGGAAAGTTGATGGGGATGCCCCACGCCTCCTCGGAAGTTCTCCCGAGAATTTCCTCGAAGGAACGCCCCGTGATGACACACATGCCCGGATTGCAAAACAGGATTTTCCCATCATCCCCATAACAAACAACCCCGTCGGTCATCGTCTCGTAAAGCTGTGTGAGTATTTCCTGGGAGGGGGTGGTGGGGCGAGGCATCCGGAATATCCGATGGAGGCGTTTGCTGGAGGGGGTCCGGGGAGATCAGGGAAAATATGTGGTTGGCTACCCCACTCCCTCAAGCGGAGCGGAATTTCCCCCCTGCGCAAGGGGGATGTCAAGCCGGGCATCCCGGCTTTCCTCCGGCGACTCTTATTTCGCGCCCATTTTCGTCAGGTAATTCATGACATCCTGGGCGAAGAGATATCCGATCAGTTGTTTGCCGTTGAAAACAGGGAGGCTGGGGCGGCCGGTCATGTTGACTTTCTGGAAGGCATTGAACGCCTGTTGGTCGGGAGAAAGGATTTCCGAGCGGCGGAAGGGGCGGACGAGTTTCTCCGCAGGGGTCCAGTCCCAGTCCTTGCGGTCGATCAGGCTGATGTCATCGGCGCTGATGTAACCCAACAGGGAAGGACCACGGACAACGGGAAATCGGTCCGCATGGACCCGGTATATGTAGTCACTCACCACACGGCTGACAGGGAGTTCGGCGGGCACCACGACCTGAATCGGCCGCATGAGGTCCGCCACGCGAACACGATCAAAGGCGGACTTCCATTGCGCCTGGCGATACGAGGTCCGCGCCAGCCAGTTGAGGAACACACCCATGATAATGGGGAAGATGCCCTGCAGGTTCCCCGAGAAGAGGAACATGAGCCCCAGACCAATCAGGAGCCAGGAGAAGAACTGGCCGCCAAAGGAGGCAAGGCGTGTCGCCTTGAGGTAATTTCCCGTCGCCCCCCAAAGGATCGCCCGAAGCACCCGGCCACCGTCCATGGGGAACCCGGGGATCATATTGAAGGCCGCGAAGACGAAATTGATGTAGGCAAGGGTCTCAAAGGGGAAATAGAGGATGAAGGGAGCGCCGGTCACGTGCATGACCACCGCACCAATCCCGAAGAAGATCATGCAGAAAATCGACACCGCAGGACCCGCAATGGCGACCATGAATTCCTCCATGGGGCGCTTGGCTTCCGACTTCATGTGGGCCACGCCGCCCAGCATGAACAGGGTGATGCGCTCGGTCCCGATTCCGTAGTGACGCCCCATCAGGGCATGGCCGTATTCATGGGCAAGCAACGTAATGAATGCGATGAGCGCCGTCAAAAGGCCCACCGGCACGGCAAGAGGCACGGGCACACCCGCCTGGACGGCGACATTCGTCAGCACGTAGGTGAAAAAGAACAACATGACGAACCACGACGGGTTGATCGTGACGGGAATTCCGAGAAAAGTACCGAAATGAAATCCGGGATTTCTAAACATGAGGAGTATCTCTCAGGCCAATAAATGCGGCGATTTGACTTGGCCGCTGGTGACCGGAGGCAGACCATGCCGCTGGGCGGGTCGCTTCCGCAACCGGAGAGCGCAAATTCCCTGCCATCGCAAGCCCCCCCATAACATGGAGAGAACCAAACATGCCCATTTTCCCCTTCGAAGGCCGCGTCCCCAAAATACATCCCACCGCATTTATCGCCCCCACCGCCATTGTCATCGGCGAAGTGGAAATCGGCGAAGGGGCAAGCATCTGGTACGGTGCCGTCCTTCGTGGTGACCTCGACCCCATTCGTGTCGGCGCCCGCACCAGCATCCAGGACAACGCCGTCCTCCACACCGGCCGCAATGAACCATGCATCATCGGAGATGATGTTACCGTGGGACACAGCGCCGTGGTCCATGGCTGCACGGTGAAGAACAACTGCCTGATCGGCATGGGAAGCTGCGTCCTGAACCGCGCCGTCATCGGCGAGGAA
>JAFIGB010000035.1 GCA_020831705.1 Candidatus Sumerlaeia bacterium
CTGGATCTTCGTGGTGATAATGGCGATATCGCCATCGCTGAGGACCAGCTAAAGCCCACAAAGCCGGACAAGATCAGCCAACTGGAACAACTCCAGATGACACTCAAGGCCCACCGCGAGCTGATCAAGCTCGACGAGCAGAACGAACTCCGCTTTCAGGCTGTCATCGAGTACCTCGAAAAAAGCCTCGAAGAAGAACAGGAAAAGGAAAAGGGCTGATTCACCGCCCCGGATGCTTCCCGGAATAATCTCCCATCGTGCCCTCATACCTGCTCCCCGGATCCACTCTCAACGCCTTCTCCCTTGATGCCTTTGGTGACATCACCCAGATCTTCGCGGTTCTGGGCGTCGTTGTCCTCGCTATTATCATCCTCGCTTTTTATCTCCTCCGCACCAGCGGCAAAAAACCGATTTTCCCCTACAAGCCGAAGGCTGCCCTCTCACCGGCGGAAAAGCACTTCTACAACGCCCTCGCCACGGCCACACCGGGGGACACCGTCCTCCTCTCCAAGGTTCGACTTGCTGATTTTCTCGAAGTCACCTCCGAAGCGGGGGAGCATCGCCTTGCCTTCTTCGGCCGGATTTCTCAAAAACACGCGGACTTTCTTCTCATCGACGGCGAGACTTCCCTCCCCCTTGTCGTTATTGAACTCGATGACAACTCCCATAAAAATAATCAGCGAACCATCGAAAGCGACCGCTTCAAGAATTCCACTTATGCCGCTGCTGGAGTGACAATTCTGCGGTTTCCCGTCCAGAAGAATTATGATCCCGCGTCCCTGGGGGCGAGCCTCGCCCAGGGGATCTCGGACTGCCGGGCAAGGTCTGCCACGGGGGGCTGATCTGCCGTGGAAAAAAGCCCCGGAAGGGGAAAATTAAAAACACTTCAACCTTGCGCCCAACCTTTGGTCTGCGCATACCATCGCGCACAAACCCGTGGAGAGGACTTGCAGGCTCCAGGGAATGTTGACACGCATCAAAGGTAGCCCCAACCAGGCGTACCACCCATTCCCAGGGTAAGCGCCACGGCGGGCCAAACACCAATCATCCAGGAGACCAGCACCATGAAGTCACTTGTTACTTTCCTTACACTCAGCATTGCGATGGTTTTCACCGCTGGATGTGGGATGTCGGGCAAGGCAGGATTTGAAAGGAATTTCACCCCAGCCACCGCACATGAATTTGTTCAATACCATGAGTCCCTCAAGGGAGCCACAGAGCTTCTCGGCGAGGCGTCCTACTCCGTCGCCCTCGCGGCCGGAAATGAACAGGCCATCGCCGAACTCGACGTCGCCCTGGCCAAGCTTGACGAAGCTGACATTCGCGATGGTAACGACGGCCTGATGGAGGCCATCCAGGCCGTCAACGCTGCTTCCCGCAATGCCGCCAACTCCAACGTCTCCGGCAACCTCAACAGCGAGCAGGTCGCCCACATTCAGGACGCCTACGTTTATGCCCAGACCGCTGCCGAGCTGAACGAGCGGGCACTGCATGCCTCCCAGAATCTTGGCACGCTCCTCCTCGACGAAATCGAGCAAAACCCCCGCGCCATTGGCAACGCCAACCAGGTTCTCGAGCTTCTCGACTTCAGCCGCGGCGCCCTGACCAACCAGGCCAGCACCGGCGCAACCCTTCTGAGTACCATTTCAAACGCTGCCCATGCAGGAAACATCGAACTGGCCGGCCCCGAGCAGATCGTCGCCATGCGCCGTTCCATCGCTCCCTCCACGCTGGACTGATCGCCCGTCGGTAGTTCTCCACGACATTCTGGAAGTTCCCTGAGCCCCCGTCCCTGTGATGGGGGCTCTTTTCTGGGGGGGCAAATATCCACGGTTGTGAGAATTCTCACTTGCAGCCGGACATCAGGGATCAGACGATCGAAATTGTCCTTTATTTGGGCGACACGTTCACGGCGGGTGGGGATATTCAGAATGAACCGTGCAGTGAATCTTCTCATTCCATCCTTGATGGTTCTTGGCCTCGGTGTCCCGGGGATGGTCCTCGCACAACCTGAAGTGATCCTCCGTGACGGGGAGCAAATGCGTGTCGACCTCGTCGGCTCCGGTGTTCATCAGGTGGCCGATGGATGGCGGGTCGTGCTTCGCATGTCGAACGACAATGATTTTCCCGAGGGTGTTCTTCCCAGCTCCTTTCGCCGGTGGTGGCATGCGGAGGTTGGAGGCTTGAACACCGAGACGGGGGAGCGCCTCCACGTGGAGGTCACCAACGCGGGATATTCCACCACCATTCTTCCCACATGGAGCCTCGACAACGGGGAAACATGGACCCGTATTCCTGAAAGCTCCATGCCGGTGTGGGATTCCAGTACCTCCACCCATCGCTTTACAATTGATGTCCCTCCGGACGTGCCCCAGGTCCTGCTGGCCAAATGGTACCCCTACACGCCCGCCATGTTTGAAGCTTATAGACAGGGACGCCTCCTGCCACACCCCATGGTGAACGAGGTGGAAATCGGCCGCTCCGAGCAGGACCGCCCCATCTATCAATATATCATCACGGACGCTTCCGTTCCCACGGGGAACAAGGCCCGGGTCTGGGTGCATAATTGCGTCCATCCGGCGGAAAATCCCGGCTACTTCATGGTGGAGGGCCTCGTGGATTGGCTTCTTGGAGATTCCAGGGAGGCACGGGCGGTCCTCCAGCAAACCATCTTTTGCATCGTCCCAGTGGCGAATCCCGATGGTCAGTACCTTGGTAATTACAGGACGAATGCCAACGGCGTGAATCTGGAGAATCAATGGACGGCTCCCTACAATACACAGGTCGCCGAAGTGAAGGCGCTCCGGGAGCGCATCGAGGAGTTCATGGGGGAACCCTCCAACCCCGGTGAATCGCCGATCCGCATCCTGCTCAACGTTCACGCCGCCCATGGAAGTGGCGCGCCGTTTCACTTTGTCCATCGACCGCTGTATGATGCCAACGGTACCGGAGTGACGGAGGAGGTTTACCAATTGGAAGTGAAGTGGGTCGATTTCCTTCGGGAACGGAGCCCCTTCATGAACCGGGGAAGCGACAACTGGAGCGTCCTCGCGGGGCGTCCCTTTGTGGAAAGCATGATGCACGACCGCTATACAATCCATCCCTCGGAGACATGGGACCCGGTGATGGCGATTACCATTGAGGGGACCTACCAGGCCGGGCCGACGCCGGGCTCCATCGCCACCCAGCATGATTACCGGGAACTGGGCGAGGCCATCGGATGGGCGGTTTCGGATTTTCTTGAATTGGATCTGGAGGCCCTCAGGACGAGCCTGAGCGGCGGCATGGCTTATTGAAATCCGGTTTGCCCGGGCGGAAGTGGTCCCGAACCAGGCGGCCTTCCATCGTATAGAAATATTAATGGCTCACCGGTGGGGCCACTACCCCAACCAAGGAGCGGGTCGCGCTCCTGCCAGATAATCCAGTCTGAATTCCCCCAAAACCCCCGTCGATTATGGATGATGTGTGCATCCAATGGTGGTGTACCCGTGACATCCAGTTCGGGATTCAGAACTCCCCATTTCTGGAGCATCGGTAATGTGTCCCCATGAAATCCCCGTGTCATGATCCGTGAACCGGGGGGATAAAGGCGATTAACGTCGTTGATTGCCCGGGAATCGAAGGCATTGAGCCAGTAGGTTTGCTCAAAGGGAAACACCCGCTCCCCGGTGGCAATGACCCGGGTGATGACATTATAGAAATCTATATGGGGGCGCCTGATGCCATCGAGTGGCAGGAGAAGCAGCGCAGGAATCCCAATGAGGAGCAGGCGCCTCCGTGGGCGTCCCCTCCCCAGGGTCAGCCGCATCCAGGCCAGGAGATCGCGCAACCCGAGGGGAATCAGCAGCGCCGCAGGGGCAAACAGGGGGAGGAAAAGGCGAATGCCGTCGTATTTGGGTGCTCCCGGGAGGCTCGATGCGGTGAACGGCGCAAGGAGGGCAAGGACGAGGAGCAACCGGTGGGAATGGATGCGTCGTTGGGCGAAAAAGCGTGAAAGGCCTCCAACAATCGCAAGCCAGAAGAGGAGAAGAATCCACACCGGCGTGACCAGTTGTGAGATGACAAGAGGGTAGGTCACCGGCGCCGGTGGCCCATTAAAATTCCAGGGGCGCCCGAAGTACCACAAGCCCTGGTGGGAATGCTCGCGGACGAATACGTAGTAGCCATATAGACGTGCCCCCGTCTCGTGCCACATCCACGGCCAAATTGCGAAGGCGACCAGGGGGGCGAGGAGGGTCACCGCGAGGGTCAGGAGGGAATCGTTGCGTGTGCGCCCCCACTTCCTGCGTCCCTCCATCACGCCACGCAAGAGAAGCCACGTGACAACGGCGGCGATGAGGATGAGCCCGTTGACCTTGGTGGCGAGGGCGATGCCAAGGATGATGACGAGGGCAATACGCCAGCGCCACCGGTTGAGATCCTGCAGGGCGATCCAGATGGTGAGCACGGTGACACAGGCAAAGACGGTTTCCGTTGCTGCAATCTGGCCATGGCCCCAGATACGGGGGTGAAGGAGGTATATCACGGTGGGGAGGATTGCCCACCATCCCGGAATCATGCGCCGGGTGATGATATACATCAGCATGGCAGTCAACCCGAAGGCGAGGGCGGGAAAAAGACGCAACATCGCCAGATGCCACCAGCCACCGCCGTGGGGGATGGAGACGGCAGCGGCCCCCAGCCATTTCACCACGGGGGGAAGTTCATTGATGCGCTCCCATCCGGCCCTGATGCCCTCGGCAGACAGGGCGCTGGCGGGATCGGCAAAAAGCAGCCGTGTCCAGCTGGCTGTATCCTCGAAGGCGGGGTGGTAATACGTCTCGTCCCAGGTTAAACCTGGTGCACCGGGCATCGTGGGAAATGCGGCAACCCATGTGGCAACGAAGACAATCAGCCCAATGATCCAGGGGAGGGAGCGGTATTGATCAGGGGAGCAGTGGCGGCACACCTTATTCCGCCTCCCGGTACCAGCGACCTCGCCAGCCGTTGTCTGCCTCGTCAATTCCGCGTTGAAGAATACGCACAAAATCGCGGACAAACAGCGCCCACTCCTCGTGGCTTCCATCCAGCACGGCGTTCGAAAGCATCACGAGCACGACCCCCGATTGGCGGTCGATCCACAGCAGGCACCCTGTATATCCGTCGTGGTAAAGAAATCTTCCCCGGGGAGCACCCGGCGGGGCATGGGGCGGTTCGGTGGCAATGCGCATTCCCCCCCGTGTCTGGTGGACCAGGCGCCCCGATCCGTCCGCATCGGGAATCGGTTCCATGGCTTCGAAGAACCAATTGGCAAACGGATCGCCAGCCTCGTAAAGCTTTATCCAGGATGATACCATGTCGCCAATGCCAATGGAATGGCCAAACAGGCCGCTGTGCATCGGGGGAAGGTTCATTCTGGTCGCGATGAAATCAGCCAGGGGGTCATACGGCCTTCCCACCCGGTATTTCCTTCCTGTTTCCGGATTGAAGGATGTGGCGGAAACCATCTCGTCGGGGCGTGGTCTATACGTCAGGTGGGGCTGGTCGAAATCAACAATCCGCCCATTCAATGCAGGAGCCAGGTCGGGGCGCGCGAAGGGAAGCAGGGGAAGAATGCCCCAGGCGTAATTGCTGTACTCCCATTGGATTTCCCGCACTTCCCGGTGACTGTCACGAAGTTGCCGAAGCCACATGCGCACGAGGAGATGGGTTTCCTCCAGCCCGATGCCGGGGTTGGCCAGGATGGAGGACACAAAGGGAAGCAGTTCCTCGTCATGGGCTCCTGTTCGTGACTGGACAATTGCCTCGACCAGTGCCGCCGTTTCCCCGTCAATCGTTTCCAATCGGAGGTAATCATGGGCCAATCGGGCACCGGCCAGAGGTTTTGACAGCGAGGCGATGTCGAAAAGCGTATATCCATCGACCTCCACCGGTTCCCCACCATGGAAGATGCGCCCGAAGTTGTCCTGATAGACAAGCGCCCCCTCCCTGTATATCGCGATGGATGCGGAGGCGATGTCGCCGCGCTGGTCCTCCTGGCGTACCCGATGCTCAAGGATGCGCATTGTGGAGGGAGCGAAGCCAGCCTGAAGGTCCGACACGCGCCATGTCGCACCCGGTTGTCTGCACCCCGATGCGAGAAGCAGCACCGCAAGGAGAACCAGCATACGCATCATGGGGCGACCTGCTCGTGGATTCTCGGGAAATGATGGTCCAGCAATGGCTCAGCGGCTTGAAAAACCCGGGAGGGCTCGAGGCCATTGAGACAGGCAAAATGCTTGTCCCCATCAAGGGGGCAATTCCGTTTCAGGCATTGAATGCAGGGTAATTCGGAGCGCTGCACCGACACCGCCATTTCATCCCCGGCAAGACCGGTCCATGGGGAATTGCGGGGACAAAGGGAGGCGCCAAAAACACATATCACCGGCACCCGCAGGACCGAGGCGATGTGGGTCGGTCCGGTATCATTCCCGAGGAAAAGACTGGCGAAGGAAATGAAGGTGGCCAGTTCCCGAATCGTCCTTGTCGCTGGAGAAACAAGGGGGGCGAGATCGGCAAGATCGCTGGCCAACTGGTCCCGCCACTTTTCCTCGCCCGGTCCCCAAAGGACCATGGGGCGAAGGCCGGTGCGCTCGTGGAGGAGTCGGGCCATTTCCGCAAATTTGTCCAGGGGCCACCGCTTGCTGGGCCATGCAGACCCGGGATTGATCTGGAAAAATTCCTCCCCCGACCAACCAATCTCCCGAAGGCGCTCCCGGGCCGCCTCCTTCTCTCCGTCCAATAGATTTATAGTTCCCAGTGGGGGAGGATCGGGAACGGAAAGATCGAAGCATTCGACAAGTCTCAATGCCTCCTGCGCGACCTGTATATCCGTCGGCTTGATGGAGGCCCTTCGATTGTAGAAGAAGCGGCTGAATTCGCGGTCCCGGGGGGGACCATGACCGGCGCGAATTTTCGCCCCGCAGGCTTTTGCCGCGACGGCGCTTTTGGTGATTCCCTGAAGGTCAAGGGTCGCCTCCCATCCGTCCCGGCGAATCTCGCGGAAGAAAGGAACGATCTCGCTGAAAAAGACCCGGGAAATTTTTCCGCGCCAGCGCTTGCGCGGAATGATGTATATCTTGTCCAGCGCGGGATGGTTCTCAAGGAGGGGGGCACTCAGCTCCTCCACCAGCCAGCCGAAGCGGGTGTCCGGGAGGGCAGCATGAAGGGCATCGAGGGTGGCCAGCCCATGAACAACGTCACCAATGGCGGAAAGACGGACAATCAGGATGGAGGAAGGGGGACGGCGTGACACTGGGGCTCCACGGGTACAGGATCATTTCGGGCAACCTGCCCGGGAAAAACCGACCACATGAGCGCCGCGGAGGAAAGGGGGAAAGCCTCCTCCCATACCGGTCTTGGCAGACGGCCGGATGCATCAACGGCTAAGGTGGCGTCTCAGATCCTCCAGCTCGACGCGTATGGTGCGCAGGAGTGCGAGGAGTTCCTCGTTCCTCGGGGCTGAATCACGGCGTGTTTCCTCAAGTTCTTCCTGTTCCTCAAGAAGCTCCATCTGCATGGCGAGGGGGATCCGGCTGTGAAGCTGGTGGCCGTCGGTCTCGTCGTCATCGAGGACCGGCGGGCGTTGCAGGGGGATCGGCTCGGCAACCTGTTCCGCTTCCTTGTCGCGCTGGAGACGCTCGATTGCTCCCTCGATGGTGTACTTCTCGTCGTAAAGCAGATCGCGGATATAGAGGAGCAATTCGATGTCGGCCTGACGGTAACGACGCTGGTCATTGCCAAAGCGCTCGGGCTTGAGCTGGGGAAACCGCGTCTCCCAGTAGCGCAGGACGTAGGCTTCAACACCCACGATGGCCGATGCTTCCTGGATGCGGTAGAAAAGTTTTCTGGGAAATGCGGGGTGCTCCGTCATGGCAACGGGCCATCCTTTCCGGCAGGTTTTGTTGTACCCCCTGCAGCCCCAAAATGAGGCCGCCTTACAGTACACCGCCAAATTCGGGTGGGGGTCGGAACAACAGCAAGATCTTTTTTCAGTCGATCAGGTGTTCGGGCGCAACTCACCTCCGTATAGGGCGATCCTGCCCTCCTTGTTCAAAGAGGAGGTTCCACCGATCATTTCGCCAGAAGATTTCCAAGGCCAACAGCGCCTCGTCCCCCTCCATTGTCCAGAAC
>JAFIGB010000042.1 GCA_020831705.1 Candidatus Sumerlaeia bacterium
TCCGCTATATTCTGGGTACCGTTGGTGGCAAATCGGTTCTGGATCACCGGTTCGGGTTCCTCGCCCTCGGGCACCTCAACCGGCGGGTACTTGAAGGAGGAAAGCGTCCAGCACGATGTTGCCTCGCGATGGAGATGGTAATGGCGACGACCAAAGACAAACTCATATTCATTGCCGGGCTCCACCTTCATCGTCGCCTTCGGAAGCTGGATCGGTTTGGGGGGGGGTGATTCCTCCCCAAATCCGCCTCCATTGGGAGAATCAGCGGCATGGAAAATTGGAAAAGCAGTGGGAAAACGGAAACTCATGGAATAAACCATCCTGAAATCGGAGCCTCCAGCGGGGAGGCGCATGTGGCGGTCGATGCTTGCGGCATCCGGTCATGGCATTGCAAGGCCGTTCATTCAGAGAAGCGGATAAATTCAGAGGGCTTCATCATTGCGGATGAGGAGCAGGATGGCCCCCTGGGCGACGACGAGGTAGTCCTGATCATCGTATTGGATCTCCACCGCCTCCTTCCGCAGGAAAATCGCCGTGTCACCCACCTCGGCCTGGACGGGAATATGACGAACCGGGGAATCACGGCGCTCCTGCCACGGCTCCTCGGCAGTGCCCGAGAAATTGGGAATGGCAATCCCCGGCCCGGTTTCAACCACCCGGCCGGATTGGACTGTTTCCTTTTCGACCACCCCTTTGGGGAGATACAGCCCCACCTTGGTCCGTTCGGCGGGATCATCGGGCTTGATGAGAACCCTGTCTCCAACAACATGTATGAGCTTGTTTCCTATTTGCACGATACGCTCCGGCTTCGGATATGGTCCGGCATCAGGCAAATTAACGGGAGCAAAATCCACGCACAAGCGGTCTAGACAGCAGGCGCGCCCATCGGCTTATACAAACTGTTGACGCACACGGGGCCTCCAATGCCTGATCCATAGAGTTTTAAATGAAGGAATCCCCGGCGCACAGGAAAATCTGTTGGAAACTCCCATTCGATCGGAAGCACGTTTTTTTGACCGGACCAGCTGGGACAATGTCACCTGTCGGCTTTGTCCCCACATGTGCTCCATTGCCCCGTCACGATCCGGCCAGTGTGGTGTGCGCTCCAACAAGGGGGGAACCCTTCATGTGGACTCATGGGGCAAGACAACCTCCATCGACCATCTCTACGCGGAAAACCTCCCCCTCTTTCACTACAAGCCGGACATCAACTGGGTTCGCCTCGCAGGACGCGGTTGCACCATGCGCTGCCCCTTTTGCGACACCTGGAAGTACAGCCAGGTCGGTGGCGTCCGCCAGTCGAGAATGACCCCCGACGAGGCCATCTCCATCGCCCGGGAAAGCGGCGCCGGTGGCATTGCATTTGGTGTGAATGAACCCGCCCCCATGCACGAGTTCATCGAGGAAACCTTCAATGCGGCCCTTCGCGCGGGAATGGAGACACACCTGGCGACGTCCGCCATGTGGAGCCAGGAACCGCTGCGGGAAATCGCCGCCGTCACCAGCGCCTTCACCATCGGGCTCAAGAGCATGGACCACGATTTTTGCCAGACCCAGCTTGGCTGCGATCTCGACATCGTGCTTTCCAATATAGACATGCTCCTGACCATTGGTGCCCACGTGGAGTTGACCTGGCTCCCCATCCCCGGCCACTCCGATACTCCCGAGGAGACGGAACGCCTCCTCACCTTTCTGGGCCGCCTGCGCCCCCATCCCCCGGTTATCCTGTTGCCCTACCGCCCTGACTATACATGGGGGACCACATCCCGGGCATCGACCCTCAAGGAGCTTCGCGGGATCAGCGAGCAACTTTCCAACCATCCGGGAATGGTGTATATCCTGGATCCGGACAGTCCCGAGATCAACACCCGCTGCCGGGGATGCGGCAAGACACTGGTCCGGCGCGGCATGGCGCGCATGGTCATCACCTCCGAGCGAAACGGCGAACCCCTGACGGCCTGTCCGAAGTGTGGCACGCCGGTCCCCTTCGTTCCCTGAGTCCCGACAATGCCCCTTCTTGAAATCGGCCAGCAACTGCCGGGCAAGCCCGTCACCGTTCGCTCCCTCATCGTCGAGGAGCAATGGGGGGAGCTTTGGCGCGGCGACCACGATGAACATGGCCGGGTCCTTGCCCTTGTCTATTCAGGCCCCAGGGGTGAGGAGGCCTTCTTCGAATCCCTCTTGTACCTGCGCCAGTGGCGGGCACTGGCACCACGGACGAATTCACTCCTCCCCATCCTTGGGATATACGATCGGGAGGCGATCCCCCTCCTTCTCGTGCGTGATCCCGGCGGCCCGACCCTCCGTGAGTTCCACCGCCTCCACGCCCCCGCCTTCACCGCCAAATACCAGCTCGAATGGGCCCATGAGATTGCAACGATCCTGGCCACGCTTCATGACAAGGGCATCTTTCCAGTCGGCCTTTCCAACCACCTGATCCTCCATGAGGCAGGATCCGCACCCGTGGACTGGCGTCTGGCGCCCTGCGCCCCCGGCCATGCCGATGTGTATAGTTTTATAGCCGAAGGCTCCCTGCTCCCGAAGGGCTTCGTCCCCGGGGGCGAAAGCTGGAATGCCGGGCTGGACACGTGGGCTCTGACACGGATCTGGATGTGGCTGCGCGGGGAGGGGGATGGGGTCGCCCTTTCCCACGAGTTTTCAAGCATCATGGACCGGGAAGTCATGCAGGTGCTTTCCCGCTGCAACATTCGGGGCCGCGATGGTGCCTACCCGTCCCCGGAAGCACTCCTCGGCACCCTCAAGTCCATCGATTATTGAGGCTGCATCCCTACAACAGCCACATCACCACCACCATGACCGCCCCCGAAAGAATCGGCACCGTGAAGTTGTCGTCCCACTTCCCGGGGAGGGCCTCCGCGATGGCCGCCGTTGCCGCCCCAAGAATTCCCGCCAGGGGGGGGAGACCAGGAACCACCGCAACAACCACAAGTCCCACCGCGAAGAACGCCGCCGTACCCTCAATGCTCTTTCTCTTCGGACCAAACCGCACCGTTCCCCAACGGCGTCCCACCAATGCCGCCACCGTGTCGCAAAGAATCAGCATCGAGAAGGCAGCCACCGCCACCGACTTGGGGAAGATTGCGAAGGTGATCACGGCTGACAGGAGCATCCAGGTCGATCCCGAAAGGGGAATCCCCCGACGAACCTTCTCGTGGGGGCGGATCATGAATCCAAGATGGTTGTTGATGAGCTTTCCAACCGCCGAGTTGCGCGCCCTCTCCACGTCTATCAATACAGACACCAGAAACATGATGATCAGGAGCAGCACCGCCAGCAGGGTGGGGAGAAACCACGCCACGATGGGAATGCCCAGGCTGCAAAGATGGATCATCTTGCGTTGGATTTCCGCACCGTAGGTGATGTTGTCCCCGGATTTTCCGGTCTGTCCAGTCATGATCAACCAATCCCCGCCCTGAGGAGGAGGTAATAGAGAATGAGAAGTACCATCAATATGTATAGCAGGGGGCTGACCTCGCGCCCCCGCCCCGAGAAGAGCTTGATCAGGGGGTGCGCCACAAGGCCAAGGGCAATCCCGTCGGCAATGGAGTAGGTCATGGGAATCCCAAGGATGATGAGGAAGGCGGGAAAGGACTCGCTGGTGTCCTTCCAGTCAATGTTCACCACGTTGCGCAGCATCATCGCCCCCACAAAGACAAGGGCCGGCGCCGTGATGCTCGGGTAACTCCCCACCATGGCAATCAGCGGGGAGAAGAAAAGGGCGAGGAGAAACAGGACCGCCACAACGACGGCGGTCAGACCCGTCCGGCCACCCT
>JAFIGB010000017.1 GCA_020831705.1 Candidatus Sumerlaeia bacterium
CGTGCTCCTGGTCAGCAACACATCGCCGAACCCAAATCCGACGAGGAAATGCGATCATGATAGACCTTAACATCACCTGGTTTCTCCTTCTCGGATTTTTGCTCATCGGTTATGCCATTCTGGACGGCTTTGACCTTGGCGTGGGGACGCTTCACCTCTTCAGCAAGGGCGACGAGGAACGCCGCCTCATGATGAACTCCATCGGCCCGGTCTGGGATGGAAACGAGGTCTGGCTGGTCACCGCCGGGGGAGCACTTTTTGCGGCCTTCCCCCATGCCTACGCCACGGCGTTTTCCGGGTTTTATCTTCCCTTTATGTTCCTGCTCTTCGCGCTCATTTTCCGTGCGGTGGCGCTGGAATTCCGCAGCAAGGAAAAGATGGCCTGGTGGAGGCAGCTCTGGGATGTTTCCTTCTGTATATCCAGCGCCGTTGCGGCGATTCTCTTTGGTGTGGCCGTCGGGAATCTTGTCGTGGGACTTCCCATCGACAATCAGTTTGAATATACGGGTGGTTTCTTCAACCTCCTCAGCCCCTACGCCGTTACTGTCGGGCTGTTCAGCCTCGCCCTCCTGACCATGCACGGTGCCATCTACGTCTACCTCAAGACCGAGGGCGCCCTCCAGGAGCGCTCCAGGGGATGGATATACAGGAGCTACTTCATCTTCCTCGCCATGTACACGGTGGTCACGGTTTGGACGTTGATGGCGCACCGCCATATGATTGAAAATTTCACCACGATCTGGTGGGTCTGGATCATTGTCCTGCTCAAGGTTCTCGCCATTGCGAACATTCCCCGGGCGCTCCACCTTCGTCTTCCGTTCCGCGCCTTCATCTCCTCCTGCTGCGTCATTGCCGCCATCATCTTCGTCTTTGGCGTGGGCATGTTCCCCTACCTCATTGTCAGCTCCACCGATCCGCTTCATTCGCTTACTGTCTATAATGCTGCCTCATCGAGCAAGACCCATGGCATCATGTTCATCATCGCCCTCCTCGGCATGCCATGCGTCATCGCCTATACGGCTTCCATTTATTATGTGTTCCGTGGAAAAACCAAGCTGGACAGTTACAGCTACTGAAGTCTTATCATGCAGGTGGGAAGGCCGGGGGGTGTCCGCTTGGGCGCCCCCTTTATTTTTCCACGCCCTCGAGCAGGACACGCGGTTCCACCCCATCGCCCTGAAGCAGGTCGAAATAGGCGTCCTCAAGTCCGGGGCGTACGGCCACCGCATCGTCCACCGGTGCTCCATCAGCCAGCACACGGGCAATGAAGCACCCGTCCTTGTGGCGGATCGACACCGTCCGGCGCGTGGCGGACCACTTGTCTATCTCGCCCTCGGATATCTCATGTTCCCAGACACGGTCGACCGCACGCGCCACCAATTCGCCCGGTGAGCCGCTGTATATCAGCTTCCCCCCGTTCACCACGGCAATTCGCTGGCAGCACTTCTCCACGTCCTCGACGATATGGGTACTCAGGATGGTAATACGCCCGTGTGAAATTTCCGCCAGCAGGTCGCGAAAGAAGACACGCTCCAGTGGGTCGAGTCCCGCCGTTGGCTCGTCGAGGAGCAGCAACCGCGGATCATGGATGACCGCCATCACAAACGCCAGCCGCTGCTTCATCCCCCGGGAATAGGAGGCGGCGTGGCGATTGGCCGCCCATGTCAGGTTCGCCCGCTCCAGCAACTCGTCCATGCGCAGGCGCCAGTCACGGGTGTCCCTGCCGAGGAGGGCAAGGGACTGGCGCACAAATTCACGGCCTGTCAGGAAGGGAGGAAAATCAAACTGCTGGGGCATGTAGCCCAAGCGGGCGCGCCATTGTCGTGGATTGCGGCGGACGTCATGGACCCCGTCGAGGACGACCCGCCCGCCGTGGAAATCCATACCCGCCGAAAGTATCTCCATGAGCGAGGACTTCCCAGCGCCGTTCGGCCCGAGAAGCCCAAGCACCCCCTCGCAGACCTCCAGCGACAGGCCATCGATGGCTACCTTGTCCGGTGGATAGACTTTCCTCAGCCCCTCGATGGAGAGCATGGTGCACCTTCCAGAATTCCCGGAGGGAGGGTGGTCAATTCAGCGATGGATTTATCGTCGGCCATGGTTGGGGCTGTTTGGGGGCCACTTCCCCCATCATTTCCACGTGGGGGACGGGGAAGATGAGGTGGGGGCGCATCAATCGCGCATGCCATTCCGCCGCACGGGCCAGCAGGACCAGCCGGGCTGCCTCCGCCCGCGAACGGCTCCTCGTCGACACGCGAAGCACCTTCTGGAGCACCACCCGGGGGGCGTCCTCCTCCTCGAAGGGGGCCACGTCGTTGCCGAGGAGATCCAGCTGGACCCCCGGGCGCTCGCCGCGCTCGAAGGACACCGACTGCTCCCGGGCAAATTCCCGAATATCCTCGGTAATGTGGTCAAACTGCCGAAGCAACCCCCCGAAGCCCACCGCATCCAGGTCGAGGGTCATCGGGCCTGCCAGCCATCGCTCGGGGCCTTCCTCGGCGCTTTCCGGCTTTTCCACCAGGGAATGTCGCCAACCAATCCGCCGCAGTTCCTCATCCGCAAAAGCCTCCGCGAAGACCTCCGCGCTGATCTTTCCCCGCGAGACCCTGGCAAAGCTTTCCAGGCAATCACTCAACAACCCCTGCTGGTGGGTGGCCCGCGCCACCATCTTCTGGGTTTCCATGCTCGCGCCCTGCAGGAGGTTCCACTTCTCACGGAGGTGGGAGAATCGC
Organism: Candidatus Sumerlaeia bacterium; assembly: GCA_020831705.1. Lineage (GTDB taxonomy): Bacteria > Sumerlaeota > Sumerlaeia > SLMS01 > SLMS01 > JAFIGB01. The sequence continues at coordinate 2,733 of JAFIGB010000017.1, forward strand.
CCCGTCAGGAACCGCACCGGTTGGGAGGCCTTGGCGCCGACGCCGTAATAATGGAAGGGAACCGATGCCTTGGGGCCGATCCCGAGAAGTTCGGCATGGCGACAAAGGAAGACCCAAAAAAGGAATTGCAGGGCGCCATCGCGATTCACACCAGCAGGGGGACCAATCTGCGCCATCCAGATTTTCGACCAGTCGGCGAGCTCCATGGCCCGGCGCTGAAGGGATTTTCGGGGAAAACTGTGAAGACTTCCCCGGGCCACCTGGTCAAGGTTGAGAAGGGGAAGGAGCGAGGCGCTGATTTCCTCCTCGCCGTGGACTTCCAGGAGGACTTCCTCCCGTTCCAGGTCCAGAAGCTGAACCGTCTTGAGCGGGTCGGAAAGGAGCGCCAACCGGGCACCAATTCCCTCATGGGTGACAACCCGGTGGAGTTCCCGGTGATGGGAGGTCAAGTCCTCATAGCGGGCGTATGCCTGGTCCGACAGGGGAAGGGCGGCGCCGGATTGAACCAGGAGGAGGTGCTGGCCGTCGGGGAGCGGTGTCGTCTGCCAGATATTGCCGGGGAGTCCGGGAAGGGGGGCAGGGTCCGAGATGGACGTCAGGGTCCAGCCCAGATGATGCAGGTAGTGAAGCATCCGGTTGCTATGGGCCTTGGGGCTCTTGGTTTTTTGGCGGGTTTTGGGAGACACAGTGACCGGATCACACTGCCTTGGAAAAAGAGTTGGGGGCAGC
>JAFIGB010000170.1 GCA_020831705.1 Candidatus Sumerlaeia bacterium
TTCATTTCCCCCGAGGTGTCCATGTCTATCCAGCGTGCCCTCGGGGCAAACATTGTCATGGCCTTTGACGAGTGCCCCTCCTGCGACATGGAGGGGAAGGCCCTTGTCGACAGCACCGACCGGACCCTCCGCTGGCTGGAACGCTGCGCAACGGTCCCGCTCAAGGATCATCAGTGCATGTTTCCCATCGTGCAGGGAGGGATGAATCCCGAACTGCGGGTCGATTCGGCGCGGCGCACCCTTTCCATCATCCCCGATGCGGTGGGATACGCTGTTGGGGGCCTTGCCGTTGGGGAGGCGCGAGCCACAACCTACGACATGCTGGAGGTTTCCCTCGGCGAAATGCCCCAAGACAAGCCGCGCTATATGATGGGGATTGGAACACCGGAGGATCTCGTCTGGGCGGTGGATCGCGGGGTGGACCTCTTTGATTGTGTTCTCCCGACCCGAAACGCCCGCAATGCGAAGGTCTTCCACCCCGGCGGCAACCTGAACATGCGCAACGCAAAATTCCGCGATGATCCCCGCCCCCTCCTTGAAGGGTGTGATTGTCATTCGTGCGCCACCGGCTTCAGCCGGGCGTATATCCATCACCTCCACAAGTGCGACGAAATGATGGGGGGGATTCTCTGTTCCATCCATAACATCCGTTATCTTATCCGCCAATGTACTGAAATGCGGAACGCGATTATCGCCGGGAAGTGGGAGGAATGGCGTGGGAATTTCTTCGAGACAAACCCACACGTCCCCCAAAAGCCCGGCGGGCCGATCGCAGATGCTAAACCGACAACCTCCTGACTGAAAAGGACCCAACATGCTGACACATCCGAAGACCCTTCGAAAAATAAAAGCCATTGAAACGCGCTACATGGACCTCCGCTACGAGGAGCTTGCGGAAGTTCCCGCCGAAATACACGAGACCATGGAGCACCACCGCTCCGTTCCCGAGGGCGTCCAGTGGAAGGCCTCGCCCAAGGGCACCAAATGGGGATGCAACTGGGGCACGGCATGGTTTCGCGGCACCTTCAAGGTTCCCGGCGATCTTGACGGAGAAGCGCTGTTTCTGCGGGCGAAGGTCGGCCTTGAAAAGCCCGATGAACAGCAGGCGCTTCTCTTCGTCGACGGGGTCCCCAACGGCGTCTTTGACTTCATGCACTTTTTTGTCCGGTTGACCGGAAACGCCCGTGCCGGAAAGGTCATCAACATCGCCCTGGAGGCGTATGCGAGTCACAGCTTCCCCAATGTTTTCCCCGACCATGAATGGAGTATCATCGAGGAAAATTCCCGGGAGTTTACCGGCCTGTATGTCTGCCGCGAGCGCCGCGACGTGACTGCCTTTCTATACGACCTGAAGACACTTTGGGAGCTTCAGGATGTCCTCGATGTGGATTCCCTCCGGCGTAACAAGGTGGCCCGCTGCCTGGAGGAAGTCTTTGCCGTGGTTTACGCCAAGCCCATTGAGGCAGGCGAGGAGAACTGGCGCCCTGCACTGAAAAAGGCGCGCGAAATCATGCGCCCCCATCTGGAGCTTAAGAACTCCCCCACCGCACCGGTCATGGGGTTTGTCGGTCACAGCCACCTTGATACTGCCTGGCTTTGGCCCATTGCGGAAACACACCGCAAGGCCGCAAGAACCTTTTCCTCGGTGCTCAATCTCATGGAGCAATATCCCGAAGGCATCTTCACACAAAGTGCCCCGTACCACATGGAGTGTATTCGCCAGCAATACCCGGCCATTTTTGAGAAGGTGAAGCAACGGGTTGCCGAGGGGAAATGGGAACCGAATGGCGCGGCCTGGATTGAACCCGACTGTAATATTCCATCCGGCGAGTCCCTTGTCCGCCAGCTTTTTTACGGCCAGAAGTTCACCCGGGAGCACTTTGGATATACGGCCGACACCTTGTGGCAGCCCGATGTTTTTGGCTACTCCGCGGCCCTTCCCCAGATTCTTCTCTCGGCGGGCGTGCGTTTTTTCTGTACCACCAAGATCAGCTGGAACGACACCACCCGCGTTCCCTACGACACCTTCATGTGTCAGGGAATTGATGGCTCCTCCATGTTGGCGACGTTCAATACCATCCATGCCGAACCAACTCCCGACTGGCTGGTGAAGAGCTGGAAAAAGGAAGTGCAGCACAAGGATGTCCAGCACCGCCACCTGGCCGCCTACGGATGGGGCGACGGAGGCGGTGGCCCCACCGAGGCCATGTTTGAAATGGCACGGCGCACCGCCGACCTGGAGGGTTGCCCCAAGGTCGAGCACACATCCGTGTCGGACTTCATGCAAACCCTGGAGGCCGAATCCACCGCCCTCCCAACCTGGGTGGGTGAACTTTATCTTGAACTCCACCGTGGAACCCTCACGTCCATCGCCCCCATCAAGAAGGGAAACAGGCACATGGAGGAGGCGCTGCGTGATGCCGAACTGCTCCATGTCCTCGCTAGCCAGGGGGACCATGTCTATCCAGGGGAAGTCCTTGATGAAATTTGGAAGGAGTTCCTGGTCCTCCAGTTCCACGATATTCTTCCCGGCACCTCCATCCAGCGGGTGAACGAGGAGGCCATGGAGTCCTTCAGCGATCTCCTGAAGCGCACCGCCGATGTTACCGATGCGGCACTTGGCAAGCTGGCAGCCATTGATAACAGCGGAACCACCATCACCCTCCTCAACACATCCGAATGGGACCGTTCCCGGGATATATACATCGACCTGAAAACTGAAATTTCCGGCCTGGAATCAGCAGCGAATACCCAGATCGTTGAAAGGGTCACCGGTGAAAAACGCCTCCTCCTTGATGGCGTGGTGGTTCCCGCCTTCGGGAAGCTGGAACTCCCCGTTGGCGTGGGAAAAAAGTCGGAATCGCCTTCACCGTTCAAGCTGAAGGATCGCCAACTGGAAACCCCGCTTTATCGGGTGAAATTTGATAAGGCCGGGCGAATTTCCTCCCTTTGCTCGAAGGATTCCAACCGGGAATGGGTCACCCCCGGTGGATTGATGAACAACCTTCTCATGGGAGAGGACGTTCCTGAGATTTGGGACAACTGGGATATAGACATTGATCAGGATCTCAAGCTGGCGCCCCAGGAACGCGTCGAATCAGAGGAGGTCGTGGCCGATGGTCCCATTCAATTCCGCATTCGCCGTGTCTATTCCATCGGCAAGGAATCCCGCATCGTGCAGGACACCATTTTCCATGCCGGAAATCCCCGCATCGATTTTGAGACCAGGGTTGAGTGGAAGGAAAAATACCAGCACCTGAAGGCAGCCTTTGGGATCAATATACACGCCAGCGTGGCGCGCCATGAAATTCAGTTCGGCCACGTCGAGCGCCCCACCCACCGCAACCTTCCCCAGGACAGGGCACGCTTTGAGGTTTGCAACCATCGGTGGACCGATCTTTCCGACGACGGGGCCGGGGTCGCCATCCTCAATGACTGTAAATACGGCATCGCCACGCGGGGAAATGAGCTGCGCCTCAGCCTAATCAAGTCGGGACGTCATCCCGATCCCCGTGGGGACGAGGGAACCCACGACTTCACCTACTCCATCCTTCCCCACGAGGAACCCTTCTCCGTTCCCGCCGTGGTTCGCCCCGCCATCGAACTGAACAGGCCCGTCAAGGTCATCCATGGCAAGACAGGGAATCAGGAGGGCAGGACTCCTCCATTCAATCTCGATTCCAATCATGTCATCCTCGACACAATCAAGGGGGCCGATGATGGACGGGGATATATTCTTCGTCTATACGAGGCTGGCCGTCGTTCGGGAGTTGCGGTTCTTCAATTCAGTACCGCACCCACGTCCATCGTTGAGTGCACCGTCCTTGAGGAGGATGGCAGGGAATTGAAACGGGAGGGACATTCCATCGCCCTCGACTTCCGCCCCTTTCAGGTCAGAACGATTCGGGTGATTCCCTGATCATATTATAGAAACGTCGGTTGATCGTCATCCGCAGGAGTCACTGATTTCGCTTCTCCCCCACCACCCAGCAGGAAATGACAAATTTTCGCCTGGGTGGTGGACTTGGGGAGGTGCTCCCAGTCCTCCAGCGGAAACCAGTCGCCATCCTCGTGGAACCCCAAAGCAACATCCCCCACCCATGATCTAACCTTATAGACGGTCAGGGTAATTCTGTTGCGCATGACGGTGTGCTTGATGCGCTTGATGGGGCTTCCCACACGGACCTCAAGACCGAGCAGTTCCCGCCCCGCCCGTGTTGCCGCATCCAGGCTTTCCTCCTCCTCCCCACATCGAACTCTTGGGAGTTCCCACATGCCCCCGAAACTCACATTTTCTGGGCGCTTGACAAGATAGACAAGGCCCTCCTGTTGCAAGAGGATAGCCGCCTCGCGAACGGGTTCCAGCTCCGGCTTTCGGGCCTTGACGGGATAACTTCCAGGATCGCCACTTTTCCATGCCGCGCACCGTTCCATCCACGGGCAGGCGCCGCAATTCGGATTCCCCGGAAGGCAGACCAATGCTCCCAGTTCCATCATGGCCTGGTTGAAGTCTCCCGGTGAGCGGGGATCAAGGAGATCCGTGGCGTACTCCTTGAGTTCCCGCTTGGCCTGCGTTGTGGAGACATCCACATCATAGGCATAAAATCGTGAAAGG
>JAFIGB010000072.1 GCA_020831705.1 Candidatus Sumerlaeia bacterium
CTCCTAGTGCTTTCTCGAGAAGTTGTTCATGATGGCAGCGACTACGATGAGGACGCCGACAAACAGGTCCAGGCTGTCACCCGGTGCCCGGAGAAGGAGCAGGACATTGTTGAGTGTATAGAGGAGGGCGGCGCCGAGGAAGATACCCAGGATGCTTCCGCTTCCCCCCATGAGGCTCAGACCGCCAATAACGCACGCAGCAATGGCCTGAAGTTCAAGGCCGAGACCCTGGGTGGGGGATACCGATGCAACACGTATGGTGCTGAGGATGCCGGAAAAGGAGGCTGCAAGCCCGGCAATGATGAAGCATGCCATCTTCACCCGGTCAGGATTCACACCGATGGCAATGGCCGATTGACGATTACCGCCCGTGGCAAATATATGGTTGCCGAACTTGTGTTTCTCCAAAATGAAGTACGCCACAACCGCGAAGAAGACAAGCCATACAAACTGCACCTGAAGGGGGGTGCCAAAAACCGAACCGGTGAAAAAGGCCCGAGCTGCACCGGTCACGGTGAAGGTTTCGGGAAACCCCTGGGAGACAATCTGAACAACACCGCGCCAGAACATCATCGCTCCAAGCGTGGCAATAAAGGAAGGGAGTCCCATCTTGATTGTCAGGAAACCATTGATCGCCCCGATGGAGGCGCCAATGAGCAGGGCAACCATGATGGAACCACCAAGGGGAAGTCCCCAGTTATAGACAAGGGCCATCATATAGGCCGAAAAGACGAAGTTCGACCCGACGGATAGATCGAACTCCCCCGAGATCATCAGCAGGCCCACACCAAGCGCCAGGATACCCAACTGGGGAATCCCGCGAAGCATCAACTCAATGTTGTTCGACGAAAGATAGGCAAACCGGTCGGGAAACAACAGGCCGAAAATAATGCAGATGAATTGGAGTGCAAGGAAGACGAGAAGAACATTTCCCGCCTTGGTCGAGCGGATCGCCTTCCAGGGGTTGAATGAGGAGTGATCTTTGTCAGTCATCGCACCGTCCCTGCCAGATCCATCACGTCTTCAACATTGGTGGCGTCCACAATGGCGCCCCCCGTATTCACATCGCATGGAAGTAGACTGTAACGATTGTAGTAATACAGCATCTTGATGGCGAGAGAGCCCTGATAGAAGGGCTGCTGGTCGACCGTGGCGATGGATTTCCCGGCCAGGATGTTTTCGCAAATCCTGTCGGAAAGATCGAATCCGGCAATGGGCATTTCCCGGGAAGCCTCCACAAGGGCCTGGGGAGCCATCTCATGGGGCATCCCTCCGAGGGCCATGATGGCCTTCGTTTCCGGGTGCCCAAGGAGGTATTGCGTGAGGCGGTTGAGTGTTTCCTCAAGGGACACAGGGCCCGTGTTGAGCATCCTTCCCTGGATTCCGTGCTCATCAAAGACCTTCATGACGCCGTTGAAGCGCGCCCGGGCGTAAATGGCCTGGGGATTTTCCACCGGGCAGACCACCAGGTCGCCCGCCTTAAGGTTGGCCTCCTCCACGAGCCTGCGGGCGATAAGCTCGCCGGCGGTTTCCATGTCCTGACCAATGTAGGCCATACGGGAGCTCCCCTCTGCACCCTTCGTATGGTCAATGTTGAAGGCGATAACGGGAATACCAAGGGCAATGGCGCGATCAATATTCTCATTGAAGGCGTCGTCATGGTTCAGCGTGATCCCGATGCCGTCGACCCGGTTTGAGATCGCAGTTTCAAGAATGTCGTTCTGGCGGACGGGGTCGTTGTTCGCGAACTGAACATCAATGGAGGCCCCGATCATGTCCCCCATTTCACGGGCACCGGCACGTACCTTCGTCCAGAACGGATTCCCCGGTGAATCGTAGATGATCAATGTATAGCGCTGATTCTCGGAGGAGCGATCACGCCCTGACTGCGCCTGTTGGGATTGCTCGCAGGCTGTCATCCCGAAGACGAGAAAAAACAGCACCAGCCCGGAAAGAAGGGAGGTGAAAGACTTCATTGGTTCTGCCCTTTCGGTGATTCGTGTCACCACATTGGAATGCGCTGGTGGATCAGTTTGCATATTGCACCTCCACCAGGCCCTTGTTACCTTCTATGGATTCCTCGGCCGCCCTGATGATGCTGATGGCATCGCGTGCATGGTCCAGCGTGGAGAGAGGGGTATCACCCCGGCTGATTGCCCGGTTCACAAAAAAGTCCAGTTCCTCGGCGAAGCTCTCCATGTAGCTGGGAATGCCCCATCCCGGCCCCCCGTCGTTTTGAAACTGCCCCTCGTTCCATGTATAGCAGGTTCCTCCCTTTGTCCCCAGGATTTTATAGACAACAGTCCAGGGGTCGCTGGTCGGGTCGCTGGCCGCGAAGCTGGCCCAAAGGTGCGCCAGGGCATTGTTGGGAAGCTCACAGGTGACCATCACCTGGTCCTCGCAGGTCAGCTTCTCGTAGTGGACACGCGAGGCAACCGCACTAACCCGGCGCGGGCGCCCAAGCAGATAGACAATGGAGTAGGCATGATGGACGCATACCTCGCGCAGCACGCCACCGTATCGCTCGGCAAGCTCCTCGGAGTGGAAAAGGTTGTACAGGATCCAGGCGCTGGCAACCTGGCCAAACGCCCCCTCCTCGACGAGACGCCGGGCACGTTGCAATGCGGGGGCATATATATAGTTGTGTGCGGGCATGCAGACACGCCCCGCCTTGCGGGCTGCCTCCTCCAGGTGGTCTATCTCGCCAATTGTCGAGGCGATCGGTTTCTCGACAAGGACATGCTTGCCCGATTCCATCAGGCGCAGCGCCGTCTCGACATGGAATTTGTTCGGTGTCATGACAATGGCCGCGTCCACGGTCTTGTCGCCGAGGATTTCCTCCAGCTCCTTATAGACCCGCCCGCCGAGGCTTTTCACCACGGCCTCCGCCCGCCCGCTCTCCGGGTCATAGGCACCGGCAAACTCCAGGTTTGGAATCCGGGGAACTGCCTTGCCGTAGGGGCCGGCAACGATTCCTGCCCCCACGAAGGCAATCCTGATGGTCTTTCCGTTCGCAGACATCTCGCTTAATCCCTTATACCATAAAATCTGGCGGCATTACCGCCATAAAATTGAGCCTGTTGGGTCGGGGTCAATCTCTCGTCGAGAATGGTTCGTGCCGCATTCAGAGCCTCTGCGTACTCCCCGGCACACCGGCAAACAGGCCAGTCGCTTCCCCACATGATGCGCTCGGGGCCGAAAACCTCGAGAACGTGGAGGACATAGGGCCGGAGGTCTTCCGGGCGCCAGTGATTCCAGTCAGCCTCGGTAATCATTCCTGAAACCTTGCACGAAACATTGGGAAAGGATGCCACCCTGGCCATCAGCTCCCGCCAGGGGTCCAGGTTCCCCGTCTTGATCTCAGGCTTGCTCAGATGGTCCACCACCGCATGAAGGCCGGGTGACTTCTCCAGTGCCGTCACCACATGGGGGAGGTGGCGCGTGTAAGTGAGGAACTCGAAGGGGACGTTTCGTTCCGCAAGGTGGGAGAGGTTCTGAAGCACCCATGGGCGGACGATCCAGGCGTCATCCTCGAGATCCTGCAACATGGGCCGCACGCCAAGAAAACTCGAATTCTCGCAGAAACGATCAAGCTTGTCGGGGAAACTCGGCGAGTCCATATCCAACCAACCGATGACTCCGGCGATGAAATCATGGCTCTCGGCAAGACCCAGCAGCCATTCGGTCTCGGCCTCGGTCTGTGCGGCTTGGACAAGAATAGTGCTGTCAATTCCGCATTTGCGGAGCTGGGGTTCCAGGTCTTCGGGAAGATAATCGCGATGGAGCACCGGGATGTCCGGTGTCATCCAGTGGTAATCGTTTCGATCAACTTTCCAGAAATGCTGGTGACTGTCAATTTTCATGGTTGACCACCGCCCTTCTCTGAGCTTCTGTTTCGGAGGCTAGCAAGAACTGATTCTTGGATGCAATAGACAGTTTTGGATCGCCAGAAAAAAAATAAAATCAGATTGGAACGGAACATTGTCTCCAAAATCCACCTATCCAGCGGCCCCGCAGGAATCCCTGCCACATGATCCTCTCGAGAGGAATCCCTCGGAAATGAGCAAAATCACGCAGGCCGTTGTCCACGAGATCACCTACGAGGCGGAAGACATCGGCTTCGATCAGGGCGGCTTCGACTTCGTTTATGTCCCTGGAAATCGTCAGAAGATGACCCGTTATGCACTGACCATTGAAACCGGGGACGGATGCCGGGGTGAGTACGTCGGCCAATGGGGGGCTACTCCCATGGCCATGGCACAGACGGTCATGCTCGCCTCCCGCTTACCAGGGCGGGATGCCTGGCAGCGTGAATTGATCAATGATGAATTCAAGCGGGCCCTTCGTCAATACGATCACATGGGTCATGGCATGATCGACATTGTGCTTTGGGATTGGGCTGGCAAGCGCCTCGGCACGTCGGTCTCCAATCTTCTCGGTGGTTTTCGCAAGCGCCTTCCCACCTACGCGAGCACTCCCCACGGGGATCGCCATGGCGGATTGAGCACCAAGGAGCATTACGTCGACTTTGCGAAGCAATGCTATGACCTCGGTTACCGGGCGTTCAAGGTCCATGGATGGTGGGACGGGAATGTGGAGGAGGAGATTGGCGTTGTGCTCGCACTGGGCGAGGCCGTGGGCGACAGGATGAGGCTGATGCTTGATCCCGCCTGCCACATCCGCAATTTCGCCGACTGCCTCAGCCTTGGCCTGGCCTGCGACGAGGCGGGCTTCATGTGGCTGGAGGATCCCATGCGTGACACCGGTGTGTCCTTTCATGCCCACAAGCTTCTTCGCGAGCGCATCAAGACCCCCATTCTCATGACCGAACATGTGAGGGGCCTTGAGCCGAAGGCGGATTGTGCTGTTGCCGGTGCGACAGATTTCCTTCGTGCCGACCCCGAGTACGACATGGGCATCACGGGAACGATGAAGATTGCCCACCTGGCTGAGTCTCTTGGCCTCGATGTGGAGATTCATGCCTGTGGCCCGGCCCATCGCGCGGTGATGTCCGCCATACGCAACACCAACTACTACGAGGTTTTTCTCTGCTCCCCGAAGTGCTCCAACCCGATGCCACCTGTCTATACATGTGGTTACGAGGACTCCCTGGAGGGTGTCGGTGCTGATGGCTGCTTCCCCGTTCCCGATGGTCCCGGCCTTGGGGTTGTCCATGACTGGGACTACATCAGGGCACACACGACGGCCAAGTTTGAGTTTCGCCTATGAATACCCCGGAGGGAAAGGAGCTCCGTTCCTCCCCGCGCCTGTATGAGATCATCTACGGGGCGCTGAGGGACAACATCGTGGAGCAGGGGCTCCCTCCCGGTTCCCTTCTGCAGGAAAAGACCCTTGCAACGCTGTTCAATGTAAGCCGAGCCCCCGTCAACAAGGCCCTCTCACTCCTGAGCGAGCAGGGATTTGTCACCCACCTTGCAAGCCGTGGATATGTCGTTGGTGCCAACGTGCCGGACGACTGGGAGCCAGCCCCCGCCCGGTCATTGGAAATATACATCTCCCCCGAGGTTTCCAGGGCCCTGAAAGCACGGTCGACCTGGCAGCGGATATACGCCGATGCCGAGCGGGTCATTGCCTTTGCCATTCCCTTTGGGTCCTACATCGTCAACGAAACAAGGATGTCCGGACATTATGGCGTCAGCCGGACGGTCATCCGCGAGGTCATGGGGCGCCTGGAGCAGTGTGGGCTTGTCCAGAAGCACCGTCAGGCCCACTGGCGGGCGGGTCCGCTCTCGGCGAAACAGATGGAGGACCATTACCAAATTCGCCGGATGCTGGAGCCACCCATGCTGGAGGAGGCAGGCCCAATAATTGAGCGCCGCCTGCTTCTGGAAATGGCCGGCCGAATCGAGGAGGCACTCGCCCACGATGACGACCTGACCGTCGAGCAGATAGACACCATTGAGGCGGACCTGCACGTCCGCTGCCTGGCGGGCCTGGAAAATCCGGTGCTCCATCGCATGTTGCAACAAAGCCAGCTGCCGCTCATTGCCACCAGCTACCTCTTCCAGCGATACCTGAAGATCCCCAAGGGGGAAACTTTCATCCGCGAACATGACCTTGTCGTCAAGCTCCTCCTCCAGGGGGCGCATCGTGCAGCAGCATCCGCCCTTGATGCCCACTTGGAATCGGCAAGCCGGGTGGGTGTTCTCCGCCTCGAAAAACTCAATGCCATGAAGGAACCGGATACGCCCCCGTTTTTGACGCGGGTGGTTGATGGATCATAGAAGCCGGCCGACCAAAGAGGCCGCCAAGGACAAGCCATGTTGCGAATTGTACAGTACCTGGATGAGAATCAAAAGCCCCGTGTTGCCCGTGTCAATGAGGCCGATTGGAGAGGCACCATCCTCACCGGTGTCGCACGCCTTCACGACCTTGCCCGCCGTGCTGCCGATGAGAAGGTCCCGCTTGAGGATCTTGTGGAGAGCGCCTCCGGATCGGAGAAGGTGGACCTCGGCAAGGTACACCGCGACGGTCGTTGGCTGGCCCCGATCAACCACCCGGAGCCAGCAAGGTTGCATGTGACCGGCACCGGCCTCACCCACCTTGGGAGTGCGAAAACGCGCGACTCCCTCCACTCCGGCGACAAGGCAAACACCCCCAAGACTGACAGCATCAAGCTTTTCGAGTTGGGCGTGGAGGGCGGCAAGCCTGCCGGGGGAGGGGTTGGCGTCCAGCCCGAATGGTTTTACAAGGGTTGCGGCGAATGGGTCGTCCCTCCGGGATGCCCCCTGACGATGCCCGACTTTTCCCTTGATGGGGGCGAGGAGCCTGAGCTGGTTGGTGTCTATATCGTGGATGCCTCGGGAACGCCCTGCCGAATTGGATACGCCCTGGGGAATGAGTTCTCCGACCATGTGACGGAGAAACAGAACTACCTCTACCTTGCCCATTCCAAGTTGAGGGTCTGCTCCTTTGGGCCCGAACTGATCATTGGTGCGCTGCCTCGTTCCGTCGAGGGAATGTCGAAGATCCTGCGCGACGGGAAGGTCGCCTGGGAAGCGCCCTTCAGCACCGGCGAGGACCACATGTCACACAGTTTTGAAAACCTCGAGCACCATCACTTCAAGTACAAGCAGTTTAGAAGACCCGGCGATATTCATTGCCATTTCTTTGGAACCAGTACGCTCAGTTGTGGAGGTGGATTCCAAACCCGGGTGGGTGATCAGTTTGAGATCAGCGCCCCACCATTTCACTGGCCGCTGCGCAACACCCTTGCTGTCGCCCCAGCCGGCCCAACCCTGATCCGCCAACTATAATGGATGTCGGGTGGATCCGGTCCGAGCCAAAAAAGCCACCAGAAAGAAAGAGAATATCATGACCAACACGGAACTTAAAACAGAAAACCTGATTGCCGGTGAATATACATCCGGAACCGGCACACCGTTTCACTCCGTCAATCCGGCCACCGGGGAGGACCTTTCGGGGGACTTTCGCAATGCCGCAGAGGCCGATGTCAATAGGGCGATGGAGGGGGCCGCCGAAGCGGCTCGCAGGCTGAGAAGCATCCCGCCCTCCGAGCGCGCCGGCTTTCTCCGCACCATTGCCGAGGAAATTGAGGCCCTTGGCGACACCCTTGTCGAGCGTGCCACTGCGGAAACCGGCCTGCCGGCGGGACGCATCCAGGGCGAGCGCGGGAGAACCTGCGGCCAGCTTCGACTCTTTGCATCGGTCATCGAGGAGGGTTCCTGGGTCGACGCACGTATAGACAGGGCGATTCCCGACCGCCAGCCCCTTCCCAAGCCCGATATACGCCGCATGCTCATGCCCCTGGGTCCGGTGGTGGTCTTTGCCGCAAGCAACTTCCCCCTGGCCTTCTCCACTGCCGGTGGTGACACGGCATCGGCCCTTGCTGCCGGTTGTCCGGTTGTTGTCAAGGCCCATCGCGCCCATCCGGGAACCTCCAGCCTGGTTGCCGGGGCCATTCATCGTGCGGCCATCAGGACCTCCATGCCGGCGGGAATTTTCTCCCACCTTCACGGGCCCGGCTCGGTCATTGGCATCGCCCTTGTAAAGCATCCGCTCACCGAAGCAGTCGGATTTACCGGGTCCCGTCACGCGGGGATGATCCTCCATCAAACAGCCGCCGCCCGCCCCAAGCCGATCCCGGTTTTTGCAGAAATGGGAAGTATCAACCCCGTCTTTCTCCTTGGCAATACCCTCGCGGGCGATCCCCAGGGCCTCGCCGCAGCGTACTGTCAGTCGGTCAACCTTGGTGTTGGCCAGTTCTGCACCAACCCCGGCCTTCTTGTTGCACCCCAGGGAAGTCACCTCGATGCCTTCGAGAGGGAGGCAGCGAAGCTGTTCAATGAAACGCCCAAGGGTACCATGCTCACCGGAGCCATTGCAAAATCCTACCATGAGGGCCTGCGCGACCTTGAAAAGTCCGGTGTCGTCCGGCGTCTCTCCAACGATGGCGAATGCGAGGGTGCCCATGCCTGCTCGGCCCTCCTTGCCACCACGGCGGAAAACTTCCTCAAGACGGAACTTCTCCACGAGGAAGTCTTCGGGCCGTCCTCGCTCATTGTCTCCTGTCGTGATCGTGGGGAAATGATGGCCGTTGGCGAGCATCTCGAAGGCCAGTTGACCGCAACGATTCATGGCACCGACAAGGATCTTGCCGAACACTGTGACCTTGTGGACACCCTCTCCACCCGTGTCGGCCGGATCATCTTCAACGGTTGGCCTACTGGAGTGGAAGTCTGCCCGTCAATGAACCACGGCGGACCCTTCCCGGCCAGCACCGACCCACGCTATACATCCGTTGGAACAGCGGCCATCCTCCGGTTTGCCCGTCCCATCAGCTATCAAAACTGGCCTTCCAGTGCTCTTCCCCCGGCGCTTCGTGACGAAAACAAGGGAGGCATTACCCGCATGGTCGATGGTGTTCTTACCAGGGACTGAGCCTTCTCCACGGCTCCCTTCCCTCCACTCAATCTCCGTGAGGGGGCGTAACCCGCTGGCGGCGTGGTGGTTG
>JAFIGB010000081.1 GCA_020831705.1 Candidatus Sumerlaeia bacterium
TTCCTAACCCCGGGGCATGCCCCTATCCATGGCGGGGCAATTGAGGGGGTGGGGGAGGGGAATGCCGGGAGAGACGATGATGGCCTCGCATCCGCGAAGAACGCTTTCGTCAAACTGGCCAAAGTAATAAGTGACAAACTGGCGATTCAGCTTGCGGATAAGGGAGCGGAAGTCGGTCTTCGGGCGTTCGTCAACAATGACGACTTCAACGCCATGGTGGCGAAGCAGGTGTGTGGCACCGGTGCCGGACCGGGCGGCACCAAAGACACAAACCCGCTTGTAGGGAAATTCTCGGTTGGTGGACATCGTTCATTCTCCTTGTGTAGGTGGAACAGGATCAACATCTGGAACGGGATCGGGATTGCAGAACAACCACCGTCTGAAAAAATGGATATACGGGCCTTGCTTCTCCTTTCCTGGTCAGCGGAGCTTCAGTGTCACCAGCCCGACAAGGGCCAGCAACGCCGAAACAATCCAAAACCGCATGGTGATTTTTGCTTCCGGAATACCTGCCATCTGAAAATGATGATGGATCGGGGCCATCCGGAAAATACGCTTCCCCCGAAGTTTGTAGGATCCAACCTGAAGAATGACGCTCAGGGCCTCGACCACGAAAATCCCCCCCACAATCAACAGAAGGAATTCCTGCTTGGTCAGGAGCGCCACGGCCCCGAGCATCCCGCCAATCATCATCGAACCGGTGTCCCCCATGAAAACGTCCGCGGGGTGGGAATTAAACCAAAGAAATCCCAGGCAGGCACCGGTCAATCCCGCAAGGAGTACCGCCAGCTCACCAGCTCCCTGGATGTGGGGAATGATGAGGTAGGAACTCATGTCCACGCGCCCGGCAAGGTAGGCAATCACCGTCAGGCAGGCGGCGACGAAGATTGTAACCCCAGCGGCGAGACCATCCTGCCCGTCGGTCAGGTTGACCGCATTCGTCGTGCACCAGAAAATGAAGACCACCCAGGCAAGATAGACAATCCCCAGGCCAAGCACGGCTGTTTTGATAAACGGGAACAGGATGTAACCGGGTCCCGCAATGGCATCCATGCCCTGGCCCGGCTCGTAGTTAACGACGCCGGGGAAAATGTATAGAAACAAAGCGCCGAATACAAGGCCAATGAATCCCTGAAAAATCAATTTTCCGCGGGAGGAAAGACCGGCGCTGTTTTTCTTCACCACCTTGAGATAGTCATCGAGAAATCCAACACCGCAATACCCCACCATGGCAAGAACACCAAGCCAAAGGACCGGTTCGGTCAGATCGGTGAACAGAACCACCGAGCAGATAAGCGCCCCGAACATCATGAGGCCACCCATGGTGGGAGTCCCCTTCTTTTCCCCGTGGAGTTTCTGGAGACTGATTGCCCCGTCCCCTTGTGCATCGTGGATATACTGCACGGCCTGGAGGCGCTGAAGCCGGGCGATAATTTTCCCGCCAAAGACAAGGCAAAAAACGAACGAAAACAGCAAGGCCAGCGCCGCGCGCACCGTGATAAAGTCAAACAGGCGCATGGCACTGAACAGTTCGTTTCGGGAAAAATAATCAGCCAGCAGATTCAGCATCAGGTACCCTCCACCTCCAACGATGAACTGGGGGCACCTTCACGGAGCGAAACGCGGATCTCCTTGAACTTCATCAGGATCTCCTCGAGCTTGAGCACACGCGCACCCTTCACCAAAAGCGCGTCGCCCGGCTCCAGCTTGCAACTGAGGAAGTCGGCGGCCTCATCGGGATTATCAAAATGACGGGAGGGCACGCCGCGTCGCGACGCCTCCTCCATGATGATCGCCGCATCGCTGCCGTAGGTAACGAGGAAATCAATTCCGGCCTCCGCTGTCGCAAGGCCGACCTCCTCGTGATACTTCCTGCTGTATTCCCCCAGTTCCTTCATGTCCCCGAGGAGGGCAAAACGTCTCCCAAGCCCATGAACGTCACTGAGCGACTGGAGGGTTGAAATCACCGAGGCCGGAGAGGCGTTATAGCAGTCCGTAACGATGAAAACCCCGTCGAACCATTCGGTCTCGGCACGCATTTCCGGAGCATTGAATTCCGACAGACGCTCCGCAATGCGATCGGGGGAAATCCCCATCATCCAGGCACCGGCGGCGGCCGCGAGGGCGTTGGACACCTGATAACGTCCGTAAACCTTCAGATGTACAGACGCGCGGAAGTCACCAATCGCCAGCGTGAACTCATATCCAAAGGGCTTCACAAGGCGGACACCTTCCGCTCGTATATCCGCCTTCGAGTCCTGGCCGTACATGACAATATTCTTCGGGATTCGGAAGGCTTCCCCCATGACGGCCGAATGGGGGCAATCCGTGTTGAGGATCGCCGTTGCTTCCGGGTCAAGGCGCTCGAAAAGCTCCGCCTTCGCGGCGATCAGCTTCCCAAGGGAGCCAAAATTTCCAATATGTGCGTTGCCAATATTGGTGAGGATACCCACGTCCGGCTTGCAGATATCAGCAAGGCGGCGCAACTCCCCGCTGTGATTCATGCCGACCTCCACGATGGAGATCTTGTGTTCCTCCCGAAGCCGCAACAACGTGAGAGGAAGACCAATGAAATTGTTGAAGTTACCCTCGGTTGCGTGAACCGGGTTCTCGCCCATGCAAAGGAAGGCGAAAAGTTCCTTGGTGGTGGTCTTGCCTGCAGAACCGGTAATCGCTGCCAGGCGCGGGTTGACGATCATGCGCCACTGGCGAGCAATCTCGCCGAGGGCGCGGGTCGTGTCCGCTACAGACAGATGATAGACATCGTCGGGCAGTTCAATTTCCGAGTCAAGGTGGTGGCTGATAATTCCCGCGGCCTTCTTTTCGATGGCCTTGGGGATGAAATCATCACCCCGGAAATTCATTCCCGAAAGGGCAAGGAAAGTGTCGCCAGGCTGAAGGGTGCGCGTGTCTGTACAAATCCTCCCAGCTTGGCGCGTGGCATCACCACGGTGCAGAATTGCACCCGTGGCCTTGACGATTTGCTCCAGGGACATCTTCATCGGTGGCTCTCCAGGAGGGGCGTATCGGTGGGTAAAGGTGTTGTGTTCTTGGCCACGATGGCACGAAGGCACTCGCGGGCGAATTCTCGGTCATCGAAATGGACACGCATGGTGCCCACCTCCTGGTAATCCTCATGCCCCTTGCCCGCGATCAGGACCGTATCACCGGGAAGAGCGAGTTCAATGGCGCGCATGATGGCATCGGCGCGGTTCAGTTCCACCATGTAACGGTTGGACTTCAGGCTGGACCCAAGGATACCCTCCAGCGTGTGGCTTGCGATCAGGTCGGGATCCTCGGTGCGGGGATTGTCGTTCGTCACGATGACAAAATCCGCCAGATTCCCTGCTGTGCGTCCCATCACGGGACGCTTCCTGCGATCGCGATCCCCTCCACATCCAAAGACCACAATCAAACGATCCTGTGTATAGCGCCGCGCCACCCGCAGGACACGTTCCAGTGCATCCGGGGTGTGGGCGTAATCCACAATGACAGGAAAGGCCTGTCCCTCATTGATGAATTCCAGGCGCCCCGGAACCTGGGGGGCAACTTCCAGACCCTCTGCAATGGTGGCCGGATCGACACCCATGCTGTAGGCACATCCCGCCGCGGCCAGCATATTGGCGACGTTGTATTGTCCGGCAATTGAGGTGCAGACCCCATGGCGCGACCCGTTGATAAGAAGGTCGAAGCGGGTCAGGTGGCGTTCGAACTGAATGTTCTCCGCATGAATATCCGCATCCGATGATTCGAGGGAATACGCAAGATGCTCCCCCTGATAGCTGTCACACAGCTCCATGCCAAGGGCGTCATCGAGATTCAAGACCGACACCGATCCCGGCGTGGAAGCCACATAATCGGTGAAGAAGCTGCGCTTGCAAAGAAGGTAATTTTCAAACGAACCATGGTAATCAAGGTGGTCGTGGCTGATGTTCGTCAGGGCACCGCAACGGAAAGGAATGCCGTTGATGCGACCCTGGTCGATGGCATGGGAGCTGACTTCCATGACGACGCTACCGACCCGCTCCTTCTCCATCTCGGCCAGGAGCGAGGCGAGATCCAGCGGCCCGGGCGTGGTGGTGTGGAAATCCAGATGCCGCCCGGCGAAGGTTGCGCCGAGGGTTCCGATAATTCCCACCCGTGCTCCGGCAGTGCGAAGGATCGAGCCCAATTGCTGCGCCGTGGAGGTCTTGCCGTTCGTCCCCGTAATACCGCATACATTCATGGCGCGTGTGGGGCGACCGTGGAAGGCCTGGGCGAGATACCCAAGTGCCTGGCGCGTATTTTTCACACGAACGATTGTCACACCGGGGTACGGCATGCACTCGCGTTCGACCATGAGGACCGCCGCGCCGGCATCAACCGCCTCGCCGAGGAGCATGTGGGTGTCGACTCGTGTGCCGACGAGGGCGACGAAAAGTCCATTCCTCGCGGTTCGCTGGGCATGGACGCTCAGGCTGGTGACCATCACCTGGGGATTGCCAATGATATCTGCATGACCAAGGCCCGCCTCCTCAAGGAGACGGGTCAGCATTATCGGACGGCGTTCAATCATCTTGCGACTCCTGCGACACCGGAGGCCGGCTTGTCGATGGTTCCCCGTGGGGAAAAGTGTAGGACGACCTCGGTCTGTTCATTCAAGCGTTCACCGGGTGCTGGATATTGATCGGCAACAAAGCCGGAACCCACGAATCGCACTTTTTGAAGATCGGTGGGAAGGAGTCCACGCGCCTGCCGCATTGTCATTCCCCGGAAATCCGGCATGGTGCCCGATTCAATTAAATCGGGAAATCCTCGCAGTGATTCATCCCCGGTCTGTACAAGCTCAAGAACATTCTTACCAGGATGCGAAGGAATCGTACCATCCGATGGCGGAATGCCCAACGACAACAATGCTGCCTGGGTGATCTCGCGGAAGGCGGGCGCCGCAACCATCGACGCATAATACGCCGTCCGGGGCGCGTCCACGTAGACATACACGACCAGACGCGGGTTGTCGATGGGCACCGCTCCTGCAAAGGAGGCGATATACTCGCGGCGATCGAAGATGTCGCTCTTGCGCGTCGTTCCCGTCTTGCCGCCGACACGGTACCCGGGCACCTGGCCGGGCTTGCCGGATCCGTGAAGCACCACATCCTCCATCAGGTCGCGCATGATAATGCTGCTGGTGGGACGAATGACGCGGTGGCCCTCGGAGGAGTCATGGCGCGTGACAATATTTCCCCGGGAATCCCGGATTTCCTCCACAAGATACGGCTCGCGATAAATGCCACCATTGACAATGGCAGCAATGGCCGCCGTGGACTGCAATGCGGTCAGCCCCATCTCGTAACCCATGGGCAGGGAAGTCCGGCTGAATCTTGTCCAACGTTCAACGGGATACAGAATCCCGGATCCCTCGCCGGGAAGATCAATTCCCGTGGGTTGTCCGAAGCGAAGGGAGCGGAGGAAATCAAACCACTCCTGATTTTCCAGATCCTGGGCAAGCTTCACGATTCCAACATTTGAGGAGTGGCGCATCGCCACGCGGAAGGGAACCACACCGAGGTTGTGGTTGCCCGAATCACGCAGGCGCCTCCTGTCGACGACGGCGGTGCCACCCTCGCAGTCAACCAATGTGTCGGGATTCGTGATGCCCAGATCGACCAGTTGCGCCGCGGTGAAGAGCTTTGCCACCGAACCCGTTTCGAAGGGATCGGTGATGGTGCGGGGGCGGCGGGCCTCGGTGTTGGCGCTTCCAAAGTTGTTGTTGTCGAAGGTGGGGTAACTCCCCATCGCGAGGATGGCCCCGGTGTTGGGATCCATGACGACAGCACCGGCCGCATCAGCGCGGAACTTGGCGACTGTCTTTTCGAGGACCTCCTCGACGACTTCCTGAAGCCCTGCATCTATGGTGAGTTTCAGGGAGTGGCCGCGGGCGTCGTATAGATCCTGCTGTTGCCAGGCACGCATGGTTTCGCGCATGGCCGTACGGGGTGAACGCGACACAATCTTCTGGCCATTAAGAATGTCATTGTAATGAAGTTCCAGACCAGCAATGCCGATATTGTCGCCATCCGCATCGGTGGTGCAGAAGCCAATGACCGGTCCTGCAATCCGCGCCGGATAAAGACGGATTGTCTCGCGATGGATCCAGTACCCGCGGGAATCAGCCCCGTTGGTGGCGAGGTGACGAAGGATGCGCTCCCCAATATTGGGGCGAACGCGGCGGGCCAGGCGGGTCGTTCCACTGGCCTCGAAGCGGGCCATGATGGTGGAGGGATCCTCGCCAATTTCCCCACCGATGAGCCGTGCAAGCTCCTCCAGGTTCCCCTTGAAGGTGGGGGCGCGGAAAAGGGAGGGGTTGATATATACAGTGGTACGGCCGGTGCTTTGTGCCAGGGGCCTGCCGGTGCGGTCGAGGATTTCCCCCCGCTCGGGCTGAATCACGAGATGGCGGTAATGCATCGCCTCCGAGCGTTCGCTGAAACGTTCGTGGCGAAGGTACTGCAGGTCATACAGGCGCCAGCCGACCACGCCGGTGAGGAGACTGAACCCCAACCCGAAGAGGATCACGCGGAGGCGATGTGGCTTGCGCAGTTTCAAGGACCAACACTCCGTGGAAGGATCGGTTGGACATGCCGTTCCTGTTTGGCCGAACGTACGGCTACAGGACGGTGCATCTCCAAAAGACCCTCTTGGCGGTATCGTAAGTAGCCCGGCAGAAAGGGAGACTGTCGGGTCAAACCCAGGGAATCCAGGCATCGCGTGTGTCAGAAAAAGCCAGGCCGGCAAGCACGAACTTTATGATCAACACACGATGAAACGGCCCTTCAGGAAGCGGGAGCAGTCCACATGGAGCGGGAGCGGCTTCGGGCAGTTGGAACGGGATCAGGAACAGTAACTGTAACGGGACGCTGGAACGGGAGCTGGAGCAACAGGAGCAGACCGCGGGAACAGGAACTTGGACCATGGGAGCAGAACGGGACTCGTTTACCGGAGCGTCTATACGGAGCGGGTGCAACGGTGTAACAAGGACCGAAATGCCCGGATCCCTGGGCTTGACTCGACAGGGGATCAATCACGATCCCACGCCAGTCAACGTCGGGCGTCATCCTCCTTTTCCAAAAGTGATATCTTCTCTCCGGCAGAAGCGGCCAACCAGCGCTCCGTTACCTCCGCCGGGATTTTCAGGGTCTCGATTGATGCCGGGGAAGGTTCCGACATTCCAAGGGATGATTCCGCCACGGAACGGAGCACCTCGCCGCGCTGCAACTGGGAGGTACGCGCCACAAGAAGGGTCTCGCGATCGCGACGCTCACGCGCCAGCTCCTGCAGGCGGTGGGTCTCGATTCCGTAATCGCGGACGGTGAAGACTGTATTGACACGCCAGAAACCAAGCCCCGCGAAACACGCACCAATGAGCACCACAATGGCGATGAACCGGTAGCCCACGAGGGGGGGCATTTCAGTGCCCTGATTCCTTGCCTTGCCGCGACGGGCCTTGGGGGCCGTGCCACCGAAGAGGAAGTCCCGTGTCTTCATGGGCTCACCTCCCTTCGGCGCTCGATGACACGCATCTTCGCGCTCCGAGCCCGGGTATTGCGGGCGGCCTCGTCTGCAGAACAGGCAATTGCCGAGCGTGTGGGCTGGCTGAAGAGAATGCCCTCGGTCGTCGTCGCGCTATACATGTCCTGGGGCGAGGGGCGGGGATCCGCTGCTGCACGAAACAGGCGCTTGACGAGGCGGTCCTCGCCGGAGTGAAACGAAATCACGGCAAGGCGGCCACCGGGGCGAAGGGCCTCAAGGGAGGCACTGACTCCGCGCTCGACGTGACCAAGTTCGTCATTGGCAACAATTCGAAGAGCCTGGAACATGCGCGTGGCGGGATGAATCCGGCCATGGCGCTCCTTCGGTGGATAGACATCCCAGGCAACACGGGCAAGCTCCAGCGTCGTGGAGAAGGGCTTCTCGTTGCGCTGCTTGACGATGCGTGCGGCAAGGCGGCGGGCAAGGCGTTCATCACCAAGGCGGTGGAACCATTCCGACAACTTGCGTTCGCTGGCTGTATTGACGAGTTCGCCCACTGTTGTGCCCGTGCCTTCCTTTCTGTTGAATCGCCCGTCGAGGGGCCCGTCCTTCATGAAACTGAAGCCGCGTTCGGCGTCCTCGATGTGGAGTGAATTGATCCCAATATCGAGGAGGATCGCATCCGCACCATCAAGGCCCGCCCGGGCCAAAACTTCTCCAACCTTCTCGTAGGAGCAGGCCGCGTATTCCAACCGCGGGCTCCCTTCCTGCAAACCTTCATCCAGTCGGCGCCGTGCCCTTTCGAGCATCTCCGGGTCCCTGTCTATACAAACCAGGGTGCCGCCCCGACCGATCCGCCGCGCCAGCTCCAGCGCGTGCCCCCCTGTTCCCGTCGTCCCGTCCACCACCACCATTCCCGGCCCTGGTTCGAGATGCTCAAGCACCTCGGCCATCATCACCGGTTCGTGGAGTTCCAGCGCGGGCCGCTCGCGGCCCTCCTCACCCACTGGTCACCCCACCGGGCGTAATCCCCTCGCGGGTGGGCGACTCTGCACCCTTCCCGGCAAGGTAGCGCCCAAGCACCCCGCGGTTTTGGCTGAACATCGCCGCCCGCGCTTCCAGGTGCATTCTCCAATCATCCTTGTTCACCACTTCCAGGTACTCGCCACTTCCCATGACAACCACTTCGCCCTCAAGGCGGTAGTAATCGGCGAGAAGTTGGGGAATGCGCACGCGGTTCTGCTTGTCGGTGTTCTGGATGTCCATGTAGTTTAAGTACGAGCGGCGCAATTCAGCCGCGAATGCATCTTCCTGCGGAGCCTTGTTCAGGTTCTCCAGGATCTTTTCGTACACTGGACGGGGAAAGATTCCAATGCGCCCCTCCATGGAGACACTGATGACCACCTCGAAGGACCCCTCTGCTGCCATCCCGGCCATGGACCGCATCTCGGAGACGAGACGGGCGGGGAGCGCGACGCGTCCCCGGTTATCCATGGTTTGGGGGTGTGAACCAGTCAGCAGCACTTTTTGGAGGCCCCTTGCCCAGATTCCCCGCGGATCACCACAATTCCCCACAAGGTACCCGCACGATTGCCAGCAACGTCCAGAGCGTCAAGTGAGGAGATGGTCTGTTTTTCAAAAAAAAGCAGTTTATTACTCGGAAGTCCATATATTGTACACACCGGACACCGTTGATCAAGATGTGCCCACGGGCTTTATGTCGAAGTTTTATTTTGCTCGCTGCCGACCCGCTATCCCGCCGGAAAGCGTCAAACACGAAACACTGATTTTAAAAGACTTACAAACAACCACAGCTTTTAGCGAAAACTAACAAAAGCTGTTGAAGGATTTCATGCGCGTTCTATTCTTGACTCCCTCTGTGCGCCCCCTCGGCGCGAGACGCTCCCTGGTGGAGCTTGTTCGCCATCTTCCCCCACAAATTACCCCCCTTGTCGTGTGCCCTTCAGAGGAGGGTATATATCTGGAATTAAAGGACTTGGGTGTTGATGTGGCCGTCGCTCCCCAGGGGGCCTGGAGGAAGTTCACCGGGCGTCTTACGGCACTCTTCCGGCAAATCCCCCGAATACAAAGTCAAGTGCGGAAATTTTCCCCGGATGTGATCCACGCCAACGAGTTTCACATCGTCCCCCAGGCTTTCTTTTCTGCAGGAAAGAAAGTGCCCATAAGTGGCCATGTCCGCCTTTCCATCACCCCGCGCCAGTTCCATAACTACCATATTCCCAAGGTTCGACGCCTGATTGTGGTTTCCTCCGCCGTGAAGGGTCTCCTCGCGGGCACCGGCATGGAGGATCGCATTCGCGTTGTCTACAATGGTGTCAACGTGGGGAAAGTGGGGGAACCGGGCGATCCCATTCCCGAGGTCTCCCCGTGGTGGGGAAATGGGGGGAACCGCCCTCTTGTGGTGGGGCTTTTCGGGCTGATCAGTGCCCGAAAGAATCAATTGGTGGCAGCGGAGGCCGTTTCACTGGCAAACAAACGGGGGGCGGACGTTCGCCTCCTCCTCGCCGGGGATGCCCACAAAAGCTCGATCCCCTACGGGGAGGAACTGCGGGCCCGTCTTGCCCAGGATGATCTCAAAGACAAGGCCATCTGGGTGCCCTTCCAGAAGGAAATCGCCCCTCTTTATCGGTCCATTGACCTGAATCTTCTCATCAGCTCAGAGGAGGGCTTCGGCCGCACCATCATCGAGGCGGGGGCAGCCGGTCGCCCCTCCATCGGCACCAAAATCGGTGGGATTCCCGAGCTGATCCAACCCGGCGAAACCGGGTGGCTGGTTGATGAGGGCAACCCCGACCAGATCGCTGATCTTCTCGTCAAGGTGTGGTCGGACGGTGACATGTGCCGCAAAATGGGCGAGGCCGCACGGGAGATGGTCGGGAAAACCTTCACCATCGAGGCACACACACGGCGAATGATCGAGGTGTGGGAGGAATGCCGCGATGAGGGGCCGGTAGCTGGTTAGACTGGTTGTTGCTGGCTGACGCAATGGAAGGACCCAAGCCCCAGCACAAGGTCCGTCGATCGGATTCCCACAACACGGCGATGGGGGAACAGTTCCCCCAGAATCCCCACGGCAGCCTCATCCTTTTTGGGGCAATCGTAGGTCGGCACCAGCACCGCCGCATTGGTGATGTAAAAATTCGCGTAACTGGCGGGAAGGCGATCCCCTTCAAAGTCGACGGGATCGGGCATGGGCAACTCGATCACGTCGAAACGCCCCCCGTCGAGGTTGGTCATCCCATGGAGTTCCTCAAGGTTCTCCCGAAGGGGTGCAAAATTTTCATCCCTCTTGTTTTCCTCCACCACCGTCACAATGGTATTTTGATCGACGAAGCGGGTGAGATCATCGACATGGCCGTCGGTGTCATCGCCAATGATGCCATCACCGAGCCAAAGAATCTTCTTCACGCCGAGGTAGTCCTTGAGGCGCCGTTCGATTTCCTCCTGCGACAATTCGGGGTTCCGGTTTGGATTGAGGAGGCACGCCTTCGTGGTGAGGAGCAACCCGGCGCCATTCACGTCAATGGAACCCCCTTCCAGGATCATCCTGCCATCGACGAGGGGAACCCCGGCGATTTCCGCTGCTCTTGCGGGAACGGCATTGTCGAGATCGTAGGGCGGGTATTTGTCGCCCCAGGAGTTGTATCCCCACTTGAGGGCGACAACCCGCTGGTCAGCGTTTTCATTGATCACAAAGATCGGTCCGTAATCACGTATCCATGCATCGTTGGTGGGGATGTGGTGGAAGACGACGGACCCCGCATCCGCACGGTGTTCCTTGAGAACGGCCCGGGCCTGTTTTTCCATCTCCCCGTCACGAACGAGCAGGTTCACCGTTTCCCCCTCGGCAATTTCGCGAATCATCGCCGCCCAGACCGCTGGCACGGGGGCGAACTTGCCGGGCCACGATTCCAACTTGTGCGGCCAGGAAAGCCAGGTCGCCTTATGAGGTTCCCATTCCGCAGGCATTCGGTAGCCATGGCGACCGGGTTGATCGAGATTTTGGGAGGAGGTCATGGTATTGTCTTGAATCCAATGAAAATGAGTGGTGGGACTTGTCCCGGCCCCGGGGGCGTTGAATCAATGGGAAGTCATCGCCGGGGGCTCAAGGGAAGTTCCACCCCCGTGCATCAAAGCGAGGTTTTTTTATGTCCAACACCCTTCCCGAGGAACTCCAGCGGCTCCTCCCCCTTGTTTCACCCCTTTCTGCCATGCAGGGGGGCTTCAACGCCTACCAGGATGCCTGCTTCACGGCAAGGCCCGGGGAGTTCTTTGCCCTCGAGCTCAATGGCGAGGCAGGCGAGTTGGCCAATCTGGAAAAGAAACGCTGGAAGGGGAAAGCGATTCCCGACCAGGCCCTTGGGGATGAGGCGGCCGACGTCCTCATTGCCCTCGTGAATTACTGCAACGCCCGCGGGCTCGACCTCGCCGGCCATGTCGCCGCCAAACTGGTTGAGATCGAACGGCGACGGAGCGAGGGCACCCATTAACATGTCCCTGCCCGATTCCATCAGAATGGCCCTTGATAAATCCGCCGAAGGTATCCCCCTCGCCACACTGCAACAGGCGGCGGAACATTTGGGATCCGGTTATCGTGATGGCCGCTCGACAATGTCCCTCAAGCTGGACGACCTCGCCGCCCTCGCCTACGGAATTGTCCGCCTTCCTGCAACCCATGCGGCGCTCCTCGATGTCCTGATGGAGCTGGAGGACCTCGTGCCGGACTTCTCCCCCGCCACCCACCTTGACCTCGGTGCCGGGCCGGGAACCGCCACCCTCGCCTCCCTGGAGGTGTTTTCGGGCATCACATCCTCCCTTCTGGTGGAACGTGAACCCGCCATGCGGCGCCTTGGTCAGCGTCTAGTCATCCCCGCACTTCCAGAGGACGTGGCCATCACCTGGGATGACAGCGACATTACCTCCATAAAGGAATATCCAGCCGCTGACCTTGTGACGCTTTCCTTTGCCCTCGTGGAAGTGGACGGCAGTCAGCGGGAGGATCTGCTGCGAAGGGCCTTCGATTCCTGCCTGGACACCCTCGTCCTCGTGGAACCCGGCACCGTTCCCGGATTCGAGGCCATTCTGAAAGCGCGGGACATCCTGACAGCAGCAGGGGGGAACCTCCTCGCCCCATGCCCCCACGGGGAACAATGTCCGATGGAAGGCACGGAAAGCTGGTGCCACTTTTCGAGGCGCCTTTCAAGAACGCG